>DXOJ01000767.1 GCA_019412865.1 Bacteroides sp.
GAATCAGTGTCTGCCTGCTCAACGGGCAGACCATCCATGTGGGAGATACTGACTATCGCTTCGGTATAGAATCCGTATCCAAAGTACATACGGCTATCCTGGCACTGCGTCAATACGGTGCTAAAGAGATTCTGGACAAGATTGGAGCCGACGCAACAGGCTTGCCCTTCAATTCAATCATCGCTATCTTGTTGGAGAACGATCATCCGTCTACCCCACTGGTAAATGCCGGAGCCATCTCCGCCTGTAGTATGGTACAACCTATCGGTGACTCTGCCAAGAAATGGGATGCCATCGTAGGAAATGTGACAGACCTATGCGGCAGTGCCCCGCAACTGATTGATGAATTGTACAAGTCGGAATCGGACACCAACTTCAACAACCGTTCTATCGCATGGCTACTGAAGAATTACAACCGGATTTATGATGACCCGGATCTGTCATTAGACCTTTACACCCGCCAGTGTTCATTGGGAGTTACTGCATTGCAGCTTTCCATCGCAGCCGGTACAATCGCCAACGGTGGTGTGAACCCTGTGACTAAAAAAGAAGTTTTTGATGCCGTCCTGGCTCCTAAAATCACTGCCATGATTGCCGCCGTAGGTTTCTACGAACATACCGGCGACTGGATGTACACTTCCGGTATTCCTGCTAAAACAGGTGTAGGTGGCGGTGTGATGGGCGTACTGCCCGGACAGTTCGGTATTGCCGCATTTGCTCCTCCCTTGGATAGTTCGGGCAACTCCGTGAAAGCGCAGTTAGCTATTCAATACATCATGAACAAGCTGGAATTGAATGTATTTAGCAACAACCATATCACCGTTGTTGACTAAAATTCTCTCAATCTCTTTTATAAGAAAGGTAAAGGTTACTATCTATTGATAGTAACCTTTTTCTATTCCCCTTACCCTCTTGATTTCCCGCCAATGTTTCAATACAAACGGCATCATTTTTCAAATGCTACAAATTGAACTTACCCCTGAACAACTCTAGTTATTAAAATGAGATAGCTGTTATTAACCCGGATAAGGTAAAGTTTGATTCATTCAATAACGGTTATAACAGCGTCGTGTCTTGTCTCTTCTCAACAAAGATAGAAAGTAATACCTCTTTCCCCCCCCTTTTCCTTCGCCGCTTATAAAGAAAAGTAATTATAGTATTAAGAAAAGTAATTCATCTTTGGTTTTCAACACTTTACCGTCATCATCACTTCATCTGTTTTTTCATCTTATCCGCAAGCACATTATGATGTGCTTGCTTTCTGTACGGCTGCTTTTTCTGCCAATTCTTTTTTCTCGGAAGCCTTTTTCTCTAGTTCCTCCTCTTCGTAATATTGTTTTCTACGTTTGTTGGATTGCTGAATCAGATTTGTGATATAAACTGTAAAGATAGGGAACATCATCATACCCAGGGCAGCCAACAAAACGGAAAGTACACGTCCGGTCACCGTCTGCGCTATGATATTCGAACCGACGGTAGTGACATCCATAAAAGCCCACCACAAAGCATCTCCATAACCATTCACCAAGGGATTCACCCGATGCTCAAGCACAAAAAATGCCAGACTGGAAAAATAGACCGTTGCCAACAACATCGTCAGATAAGAGACAAACAAACTCGAAGCACGATTGTAGGTCAACCAGCCGACCACAATGGCAAGCGCATATCCTCCTCTCAATAAAGGTATGAAACGGAGAAGATAGGTGATCTCATCCGAAAATGTCCACCCATAATAGGCGATAATATTCTGATAAGGAATCGCCACCAATAAAAAGATAAAATGCGTCCGCAAATAACGTCCCTTATGTTTTGCCAGAAAGAACTCCAATACAAAATCAAAAAGAAACCAAAGACAGATACATAGCTGTACTTTCATATACGAAGACTGTGTATAGAAAGGAATTCCCTTAAAAGTATCTACCGAGATACTAATAACCAGGAATAGGGACATTACTAATATAATAATGTGAAGAATACCATAGATTCCCTTTTTCCCGGAAATAAAATCTGAAAGCGCTGATTTCATAACTACTTAATTTATAATAAAATGATTCATTTATAATTTAGATTGCTTAAAAACAATTGGAGAAAGCGATTGTTTCGGAAGAAGTAAATCCGGGGTTACAATCTCCCATTTCGGGGATGTTAATTAACGAACTTTGAAAGAGATTGCGGAAACATCTCACGCAAAATGTT
>DXOJ01000768.1 GCA_019412865.1 Bacteroides sp.
ATAATAAATATCTTCTACTTATATTGTAAATAATGATGCTTTTTATGTATCTTTGTCGCTGTTCACTATTCTTGAGAATGATAGGTAAATATTGGGTATGGAGACAATAACAAATAAAGAAGTAAACGTCCATTTGGACAATGAAAAAGGGACATTATGCCTGACGCGTTTGTTGGCAGGTACAATGGTATTCCTTTACGATTCACAGGGAGAGCTAAAAGGCAAACATAAATTTGCTTTGCCTTCATTGACTATGGAAATCCCTCAACAGGGTACCTATGTTTTGGTAATGAGTCATCCGAACTGCCAACCGGAAGTCCGGAGGTTTACATATTCAGGGATATAAATAATGCCGGTATGCTTCTTATTAAGCATACCGGCATTCTATTTAAATGGAAACTCTTAATTTCTGAATACCAATCCGTCTCCACCAGCGTCAACGGTAATTGCTTTGCTGCGGTCGACTTCCTGGGAAAGTAACTTTTTGGATAAATCGTTCAACAGATAACGTTGAATAGCCCTCTTTACCGGACGAGCTCCAAATTCAGGATCATATCCCACTTGAGATAAGAAGTCCAATGCTCCTTCCGTGAGTTTTAGTTCCACTCCGTTTTCGGCAAGCATTTTCTGAACTCCCTTGATTTGTAAGAGTACGATCTGCTTGATTTCCTTTTCATTCAATGGTAAGAACATGATCGTTTCATCAATACGGTTCAGGAATTCCGGGCGAATCGTCTTTTTCAACATATTCATGACTTCCTTCTTCGTTTCTTCAATCACTTCTTCTTTATTGGAACCGTGCAACTTCTCCATCTGACTTTGTATATAAGAACTACCCATATTCGAAGTCATGATGATGATTGTATTTTTGAAGTTGACCACCCTTCCTTTATTGTCAGTCAGTCGTCCGTCATCCAATACCTGTAACAGGATATTGAAAACATCCGGATGAGCTTTTTCTATCTCGTCAAACAGGACAACAGAGTAAGGTTTCCGACGTATGGCTTCTGTCAGCTGACCGCCTTCATCATAACCTACGTATCCCGGAGGCGCTCCGACTAAACGGGAAACACTGTGCTTTTCCTGATACTCGCTCATGTCGATACGAGTCATCATCGTTTCGTCATCGAACAAGAATTCTGCCAATGCCTTCGCCAGTTCGGTCTTACCTACACCGGTGGTTCCGAGGAAAATGAACGAGCCAATCGGACGTTTCGGATCCTGTAATCCGGCACGACTACGGCGCACGGCATCTGCCACGGCTTCAATCGCTTCATCCTGACCGATTACACGTTGATGAAGTTCCTCTTCCAGGTGCAATAGTTTATCCTTTTCACTTTGCAGCATCTTGCTGACAGGAATACCTGTCCAACGGGAAACAACATCGGCAATGTCCTCAGCATCTACCTCTTCCTTAATCATGGCTTTATCGCCTTGCATATCACGTAGCTGCTTTTGAGTATCTTCTATCTCTTTGTCCAAAGCCTGAAGTTTACCGTAACGGATTTCGGCTACTTTACCATAGTCACCTTCACGTTCAGCTTTTTCTGCTTCAAATTTAAGATTCTCTATCTCAACCTTATTCTGCTGGATTTTATCCATCAGCGTTTTTTCACTCTGCCATTTGGCTTTAAAGGACTTTTCCTGTTCTTTAAGTTCGGCAAGCTCCTTACCGATGATTTCCAGTTTCGGTTTATCGTTTTCACGTTTAATAGCTTCCCGTTCGATTTCCAACTGCTTGATTTTGCGGGAGATTTCATCCAGTTCTTCAGGAACAGAATCTACCTCCATACGCAGTTTGGCTGCAGCTTCATCCATCAGGTCAATGGCTTTATCCGGCAGGAAACGATCGGTAATATAACGGCTACTCAATTCGACGGCTGCAATGATGGCATCATCTTTGATACGCACATGGTGATGGTTCTCGTAACGCTCTTTCAGTCCACGAAGGATAGAAATGGTACTCAAGTTGTCCGGTTCATCCACTTGTACGATTTGGAAACGACGCTCCAAAGCTTTGTCCTTTTCGAAGTACTTTTGATATTCGTCGAGGGTTGTTGCTCCGATGGAACGTAATTCTCCACGAGCTAAGGCAGGTTTTAGAATGTTTGCAGCATCCATGGCGCCTTCACCCTTTCCGGCTCCTACCAGTGTATGAATCTCATCAATGAACAGAATTATATCACCTTCTGATTTCTTCACTTCATTGACAACTGATTTCAGTCGTTCTTCAAACTCACCTTTATACTTTGCACCGGCAACCAGTGCTCCCATATCCAATGAATAGACCTGTTTGTTTTTCAGGTTTTCAGGTACATCTCCTCGAAGGATACGATGTGCCAAGCCTTCTACGATTGCTGTCTTACCAGTTCCCGGTTCACCGATTAGAATCGGATTATTCTTTGTACGGCGGCTCAATATCTGGAGTACCCGGCGGATTTCTTCATCACGTCCAATTACAGGATCCAGTTTTCCGCTACGGGCAGCTTCGTTCAGGTTGATAGCGTACTTTTCCAATGATTGATAAGTATCTTCACTAGATTGTGACGTTACTTTTTCTCCTTTCCTCAACTCGCTGATGGCATTGCGTAATTCTTTTTCCGTCATACCGGCATCTTTCAAGATAGTGGAGACGGTACTTTTCACAGTCAGCAATGCTAGTATGATATGCTCTAATGAAACAAACTCATCGCCCATTTCTTTAGAATACTGTGTTGCTTTCTGCAATACTTCGTTAGATTCACGACTCAGATACGGTTCTCCGCCGGATACTTTTGGCAGGGAGTCGATCTGTTTGTCGACAACAAGAGCTACCTGCTGTCCGTTCATGCCAAGTTTCTGGAAAATGAAGTTAGTGACATTTTCACCTACCTTCATTACTCCCTGCATGATGTGGGCAGGTTCAATGGCTTGTTGTCCCCGGCTTTGTACCAGGTTCACGGCCTCCTGTACCGCTTCTTGAGATTTGATGGTAAAATTGTTAAAGTTCATATCTTTGTTCTCCTTTCTTATTTCACGTTTTTAATAACACCTAAGAGGGCGCAAAAGATTTGCCAAGTATAAAAATATGACAAAATGGCATGAGTATTAAGGAGTTAAAGGACAAAATGACCTTTTTTATCTGGGAGTAACTGACGAATTTGCTATAAAATATCATTTGTTATATGATACGCTTGTTTGTGTAATCTTAGCCTGTGATGAAAGAAAATAAATATTGAAAAGTGGATAAATAAAAGTATTGTAGTATCTTTATCCGCTGTAATAATATAGATGGTATATGAGTGATAAGCCCCAAATAAAACTTGCTGAAACAGTGGTGTTGATTGACGCTGCTTTTTTGAATTTTGTAATAACGGATATAAAAGGATATTTTGAAGAAACTTTGCATCGTTCTTTACAAGAGATAGACCTTTCGATGTTGACCACCTATATAACCTTGGATGCAGGGATTACAGAAGGGAAGAACGAGGTGCAATTTCTTTTTGTGTATGATAAAGAATCCAGTCGATTGCAATATTGCCAACCTTCCGATTTGCAGGAAGAATTGAATGGAGTTGCGTTTCAGAGCCCTTATGGTGAATATTCTTTTGCCAGCGTTCCGTCGGAAGGAATGGTGTCAAGAGAAGATTTGTTTTTGGATTTACTCTCTATCGTTTCCGATTCGGCAGACGTGAAAAGGATGATCGTTATTTCTTTCAATGAGGAGTATGGAAAGAAAGTGACTGATGCTTTGCATGAAGTGAAAGGCAAAGAGGTCATTCAATTCCGTATGAATGAGCCGGAACTTCCAGTGGATTATAAATGGGATATGCTGGCTTTCCCTGTCATGCAGGCGTTGGGGATAAAAGCGGAAGAATTGCAATAACTATTGTGCTTTTATTCTTTCTGTAATTCATTGTTCGTCATTGATTTCTTAACTGTTAATCATAATTGCCGTGTCCGATTTTCGTTTAAAAGTATTTCAGAGCGTAGCGAAGAATCTAAGCTTTACGAAGGCTTCGCAAGAATTGTTTGTCAGCCAACCTGCTATTACCAAACATATTCAGGAGCTGGAGACTTACTATCAAGCTCGTTTGTTCGACCGTCAAGGGAGCAAAATCTCACTGACTAAGGCCGGAGAATTGCTGTTGAAACACAGCGAGAAAATCCTGGACGATTATAAACAATTAGAATATGAGATGCATCTGTTGCATAATGAATATATCGGCGAACTGAAATTGGGGGCCAGTACTACGATTGCGCAATATGTACTTCCTCCTCTGTTAGCGAACTTTATAGCTAAGTTTCCGCAGATCAATCTTTCTTTGATTAATGGAAATTCCCGGGGAGTGGAAGCTGCCTTGCAAGAGCATCGGATTGATTTGGGACTGGTCGAAGGGATCTTCCGCTTACCTAATCTGAAATATACTCCATTTTTGCAAGACGAACTGGTTGCCGTGGTGCATACACAGAGTAAATTAGCTGTCACGGATGAGATTACTCCGGAAGATTTGCTGAATATTCCTTTGGTTTTGCGGGAGAGGGGCTCCGGTACATTAGATGTGTTTGAACGTGCCTTATTGCAACATAATCTCAAACTTTCTTCTTTAAATGTATTGATGTATCTCGGTAGTACAGAGAGTATCAAGCTTTTTTTGGAACATACGGACTGTATGGGAATTGTTTCTATCCGTTCGGTGCATAAAGAGCTTGTAGCTGGCAATCTCCGTGTAGTCGAAATAAAAGGAATGCCAATGCTGCGCGAATTTAACTTTGTGCAGCTGCAAGGGCAGGAGGGAGGATTGTCACAGGTATTTATGCGTTTCGCTGGACATCATAGTAAAAGCCTGTAAGTTTGTCTTTTTCTCTCGTGCAATCGCTTCTCCAGAATAAGAAAAATGATTTTCATTTCTCATATTCTCATAATTGTTTTATAATAATCTTATAACCAGTTGATTACTGAATGAGAAATGTTTTGAGAAAGCCTATTTCTCATAGCTTCTTTAGTGAAATAGGCCTCAAAACTGTTATTTCTCATCTATTTTCGAGGTATTTCTCATACTGTTATCCCCTTCATTCGACTATTTTTTCTTTATATATACCCTGTGTGCTCCTCTTCCAGTGATTTCTATTCCAGAATCCGGTTGATGTCCCCACTGTCTTAGTTCGTTGGTTGCTGCTGTTTGCAACAATCCTGTTAGTTTGCGATATTCCCAAACGGTCAGGAAGGGATGTTCGTCCAGATACTTTAGAGCTAATGCCAGTCGTTGTTCCGATGTGAATTTATTAGAGGATCGTTGCTTTTTCCAGGGTGCTCTTTCCAGTTGGCATCTTTCGCTGATATTTCTCACCATTTCTCGGTCTACCCGGAAATTTACACCTCCTATAAAAATACTTTGTGCGTTGCGATGACTCCCCCCTTCTTCCGGATCTTCCCGCTCCTTGTCTCTGCCTAAAGTAAGAGAGGGAGTAAACGTTCCTATTCCGTCTATCTTTACCGAGCGTCCTTCTGCCATCAAATGCGCCATTTCAATGGCGGTCTGAAGTAGTACGCCTTCTATGTCTCCTGCACTGAATCCACTGACGTCACCTACTCGTTGCGCCAACTCTTTTATGCTTGTATTATCTATCCGCGCAAATTTAGGATAAGTAATTCTTTTGCCTGTTTTCTGAAGATCGGGCATCTCCTCCATGATATATCTTGCCATATCATCTATTGTTTAAAGTATTAATAGATAAGTTCTTTTGTATTAGAGGCAAACTTCCTTTCTTCTAATAGTAAAG
>DXOJ01000769.1 GCA_019412865.1 Bacteroides sp.
GGAAAGATGCCGGGTACTCATTTTTTTTATTTTTAATCTTTAGTTTTTAATTTATAGTTTACCTTTGTGTCATGGCACAAGAAATAGAACGTAAATTTTTAGTTACCGGAGAATTCAAGTCTTTAGCTTTTGCACAAAGTCGTATTGTGCAAGGATACATCAGTAGTGCTCGTGGACGTACTGTCCGGGTCCGTATACGGGATAATAAGGGTTATCTGACAATTAAGGGAGCTTCCAATGCTTCCGGCACCAGTCGTTATGAATGGGAAAAGGAGCTGCCCTTGTCGGAGGCGGAAGAACTGATGAAACTTTGCGAACCGGGTATTATTGACAAGACCCGTTATTTGGTGCGCAGTGGCAAACATGTATTTGAAGTCGATGAGTTTTATGGTGAGAATGAAGGACTTGTTGTTGCGGAGGTCGAACTGGAATCAGAAGATGAGGCTTTTGTGAAACCAGCCTTTATCGGTGAAGAGGTAACAGGAGATATACGCTACTATAACTCACAGTTGATGAAAAAACCGTATAAAACGTGGTGAACGTTAACAAATAAACCGTATATTTGTTTTTATATAAAAAGGAGCAATGTATGGATATGGAACAGTTATACGGTTATGTACCGCGTGAGTTGGTGACTTTTGTCTTAGTGACTTTATTTTCTTTACTAATCGGACTTTCACAGCGTCGGATCAGTCTGAAGCGTGAGGGGGAGACTACTCTTTTCGGAACCGACCGCACTTTTACTTTCATTGGTATACTGGGTTATCTTCTCTATATACTGGACCCTACGGATATGCGCCTGTTTATGGGAGGTGGTGCAGTACTCGGATTGTTGTTGGGGTTAAACTATTATGTAAAGCAGTCGCAGTTTCATGTCTTTGGCGTAACGACCATTATTATTGCCCTCATCACCTATTGTATTGCTCCTATTGTAGCTACCCAGCCTTCCTGGTTTTATGTTATGGTTATTGTGACGGTGTTACTGTTGACAGAGCTCAAACATACTTTTACAGAACTCGCCCAGCGAATGAAGAATGATGAAATGATTACACTGGCAAAGTTCTTGGCTATCAGTGGTATTATTTTGCCGATGCTTCCGCATAAGAACCTGATTCCGGATGTAAATCTCACTCCTTATTCTATCTGGTTGGCAACGGTTGTAGTGTCGGGCATTTCTTATCTTTCTTATTTATTAAAGCGATATGTGTTCCAAGAGTCCGGGACATTAGTCTCCGGTATTATTGGTGGATTATATAGCAGTACTGCTACTATCTCGGTGCTTGCACGTAAAAGCCGGAAAGCTTCGGAGCAGGAAGCTACTGATTATGTTGCTGCCATGTTGCTGGCTGTCAGCATGATGTTTCTTCGCTTTATGATACTGATACTTATTTTTAGTAAGGAGATATTCCTGTCTATTTATCCGTATCTGTTGATTATGGCAGTAGTGGCGGCTATTGTAGCCTGGTTTATTCATTCCCGGCAAAAGCGTCCGGCGGAGCAGTCTGCAGAATTGGAAGAGGATGACAGCAGTAACCCGTTGGAATTTAAAGTGGCTTTGATTTTTGCTGTGCTTTTTGTTGTATTCACCTTTTTGACTCACTATACGTTAGTTTATGCAGGTACGGGCGGATTGAATCTCTTGTCTTTTGTTTCCGGCTTTAGCGATATCACTCCTTTCATATTGAACTTGTTGCAAAATACGGGCAGCGTTGCTGCATTGATAATTACTGCTTGTAGTATGCAGGCTATTATTAGTAATATAATGGTGAATATGTTCTATGCTTTGTTCTTTGCAGGGAAGGGGAGTAAACTGCGTCCTTGGATCTTGGGAGGATTCGGCGCAGTAATTGCTTGTAATCTCGTTTTGTTGCTGTTCTTTTATATTTAAGAAAAGGGAGTGATAGGTTCTTTTTCTTAGGTTCAAATTCAGATAAATTGTTACTGATACTGTTATAGACTATTTAATTTGCCTAGAAGATACTTGGATCATGTTTTCTTTAGAAAACTATGCTAGTAAGTTAGAGAAATAATCGTAGAAGGAGAAAAAATGATTGGGGGCGTACCCG
>DXOJ01000077.1 GCA_019412865.1 Bacteroides sp.
AATGTATGTAAAGGTAATGGCAGCGGTCATTGCATGTATATTGCTGAGTGGAGAAACGCTCTCGGCATTTGCAACTACCCCCGCTACAGAAAATCTGAGTTGGTTTAAAAAGAAAAAGAAGAAACCAGAAGAGAAAGAAGAGAAGAGTAAAAGCGACTACGAAAAATTAGTGGAAGACAGTAAAACAACGAAAGGAATGTTTGCTGTACACCAAAAAAAGAATGACTATTATTTTGAAATTCCCACCTCACTTTTGGGACGTGATTTATTAGTTGTCAACAAACTGCAACGAGTTCCTGCCGAACTTAATGATGCAGGTGTAAACCGTGGAGTAAACTACGAGAATCAGATGGTTTGCATGGAATGGGATAAAGCTACGGGCAAATTAATGCTACGACAACAACGCCCATTACCTCTGGCCCCCCAAACGGATGCCATCTTCCGTTCGGTAAAGGATAATTTTATCTCTCCATTGATTGCCGCATTCAAAATTGAAGCAATTAATGCAGATTCTACTGCATTAGTAATCAAGGTGAATGATATTTATGACGGTACTGAAACCAGTATTAATAATGTATTTACTAATATCAATCTGGGTACTTCGGCTATCAAAAATTTATCCCGTATTTTATCCATCAAATCCTTTTCAAACAATGTCGTGGCAACTTCCGAATTGACTACCAGAGTTACAGAAGGAACTACCACTGTTTATGTGACGGTGGAAGTCAGTTCTTCTATTCTCTTGTTGCCTGAAAAGCCGATGATGGGACGATTCGACAATCAGAAAGTCGGTTATTTCACTAATCCGTTATTAAGTTTTAGTGATGCACAACAAGGTACGGATAAAACACAATATATCACTCGCTGGCGCATGGAACCCAAACCGGAAGACCGGGAGGCTTATCTGAAAGGACAGCTTGTGGAGCCTGCCAAACCAATCGTATTCTACATTGATAATTCAACACCTTACCAATGGCGTACGTACATTAAAAAAGGTATCGAGGACTGGCAGATTGCTTTCGAAAAAGCAGGTTTCAAGAACGCGATTATCGCCAAGGAAATCACAGACAGTATGCATATAGACATGGACGATGTCAATTACTCCGTACTGACTTACGCTGCTTCAGAAAAGAAAAATGCAATGGGACCTTCCCTGTTAGACCCACGTTCCGGAGAAATTCTGGAAGCTGATATTATGTGGTGGCACAATGTGCTTTCTATGGTACGCGAATGGATCACTGTGCAGACTGGAACTGTGTGTCCGGAAGCACGCAATGTGCAATTACCCGATGCTTTAATGGGAGATGCCATCCGGTTCGTTGCTTGCCATGAGGTAGGCCACTCATTGGGACTCCGTCACAATATGATGGGTTCATGGGCTTTCCCGACGGATTCGTTACGTTCCGAAGCATTTACTTCCAGAATGAATTCTACCGCTTCATCTATCATGGATTATGCACGATTCAATTATATTGCACAGCTTGGAGATGGGGTAAAAGTTCTTTCTCCGCATATCGGTCCTTATGATATGTTTGCTATCGAATATGGTTATCGTTGGTACGGAAAGAATACTCCGGAAGAAGAAAAGGATATTTTATTCGATTTCTTGAGTAAGCATACCGATCGTCTTTATAAGTATAGTGAAGCGCAGGATGTACGTGACGCAGTAGATCCACGCGCACAGAACGAAGACCTGGGTGATGATCCGGTCCGTTCTTCTTTATATGGCATCGAAAACCTGAAACGTATCGTTCCACAAATTCTTCAATGGACTACCACCGGAGAAAAAGGACAAACTTACGAAGAAGCGTCGCGTCTCTACTATGCAGTTATCAACCAGTGGAACAGCTACTTATATCATGTACTTGCCAACATCGGCGGTATATATATTGAAAATACAATTGTAGGAGACGGTGTCAAGACTTATACATTCGTTGAGAAAGAGAAACAAGAAGCTTCATTGAAATTCTTGATGGATGAAGTATTGACCTATCCTAAATGGCTGTTTGACACGGAAGTAGGACAATATACCTATCTGCTCCGCAACACTCCAATCGGAAAACAGGAGAATGCTCCTACGCAAATCTTAAAGAACGCCCAAGCCTATATCCTTTGGGATTTACTAGGCAACACTCGTTTGATGCGTATGATAGAGAATGAATCTGTCAACGGAAAGAAAGCATTTACAGTAGTGGAGCTTATGGACGGACTTCATAAAAACATTTTCGGTATTACCGAACGTGGTGGCATCCCCAATGTTATGGAACGTTCTTTGCAGAAAAACTTCCTCGATGCATTACTTACAGCAGCCGCAGAACCCGAAGCTGTAAAAATCAACAAGAAGATTGCAAGCGAGCATTTCCTGCTTGACCATGCTACTCCTTTCTGTAGTTGTTATGCCGCCGAACAACGGGCACTTCGTCAGGAAGACCGAATGGGTGCTCCACGTGTGCTCAACTTCTACGGCAGTCAGCTCAACCGTATTTCTGATGCTATCTCGGTGAAACGCGGAGAGTTATTACGTATCAAGAAATTGTTGCAAAACCGCCTCGGCACTTCTGATACTGCTGCACGCTATCATTATGAAGACATGATCCTACGTATTAATACAGCTTTGGGAATCAAATAAAACAAAATCAATCACTTTAATTATCTATATTGATGAGAAAAAAATACTTATACGTTCTTATATGTTTTCTTGTTAGCACGTTGGCTACAGCCAACGCTGTTAACCGCACAATCACCGGAGTCGTTATATCCGGTGAAGACAATGAACCTCTAATCGGTGCTTCTGTATATGTTAATGCAGACGATTTGAAAAAAGCTGGAGTATCACAGACTTCTCTAGGTACTATCACTGATATGGATGGCAAATTCTCCATTTCCATTCCGGAAAAGGTGACCAGACTACATTGTAGTTATATAGGTTTTGAAGAACAAAATATCGTGTTGCAAGCTGGAAAAGATACTTATCGTATTGTCCTTCAAGCTTCATCACACACACTAGGAGACGTAGTAGTAACTGGTTATCAAGAACTGGAACGTCGTAAACTGACTGCTGCTATTGCTAAAGTAGACGTTACAGACGGAATGGTAGGCGCAGCAAAAAGTATCGACCAGGCATTAGCCGGACAAGTTGCGGGGGTAGCCGTTACGACAACTTCCGGCGCACCGGGAGCTCCTGCACGTATTCGTATTCGTGGTACAGCTTCATTGAATGGAACACAAGACCCGTTATGGGTATTGGATGGAATACCTTTGGAGGGGACTGATATTCCTGAAATCAACAAAGACAACGATAATGACATCGTAAATATGTCGCAATCTTCTATCGCAGGGTTGAGTCCAAACGACATTGAAAGCATTACGATATTAAAAGATGCAGCTGCTACTGCCATCTATGGCGCACGTGCTGCAAATGGCGTAATTGTGGTAACAACCAAAAGAGGAAAAACTGGAAAACCTGTTATTAACTTCAATACTAAATTGACTTACACCCCTAACCTCAACACTTCACGACTCAACTTACTAAACTCGGAAGAGAAAGTCGATTTGGAACTTCAATTATTGAAAGAAGCACGATTTGACATATTATGGGGGGTAACAGATCCGATAGCAGTATTTCCTGAAAAAGGAAAAGTTGCCGCGATCATGAAGCAATATAACTTAATAGACATCTATAAAGAACAGGGCTGGAACGGACTGACACCTGAAGCCCAAAATGCTATAAACAAACTGAAAACAATCAATACAGACTGGAATGATATATTATTCAGAGATGCTTTCACACAAGAATATAACTTTAGCATTTCCGGTGGTAGCGAAAAGGTTACTTATTACAATTCCCTCGGTTATGTAAAAGAAAACGGAAATGTACCTGGTGTAAGCATGAGTCGTTTTAACCTGACCAGTAAAACCTCTTATCAAGTCAACAAAATGTTAAAAATTGGAATGTCTATTTTTGCCAACAGACGCAAGAATAACACATTTATGACTGACACTTACGGACTCATCAACCCAGTATATTATTCACGTATCGCTAATCCTTACTTTGATCCATTTGACGAACAAGGAAACTACCTTTACGATTACGACGTAGTCAAAAGTAGTGAAACAGATGAAAAGCAAGGCTTTAATATATTCGAAGAACGAGCAAACACAAATAAAGAATCTGTCACCACAGCCATCAATTCTATCTTTGACGTTCAACTACGTTTTAACGATCAGTGGAAAGTTTATTCACAGATTGGTGTGCAATGGGATCAATTGTCTCAAGAAGAATATGCCGGGATAAACTCATATAATATCAGGAATATACGTGAAAACAATAAATATTGGAAAAATGGCGTACAAACCTATCTTATACCGAAAGGAGGTATGCTTAAAACAACTAATAGCACAACCTCACAACTCACATGGAAAATCCAGGGAGAATACAAAAATACATTCGGTGATATACATGATATACAAATAATGGCCGGCTCGGAAATCCGTAAAAACTGGGTAGACAATCAAGCCTCAACCGGATACGGATATGATCCCAAGAAACTGACATTCCAAAATCTCATATTTAAAGATGAAACACAGGCTAATGATTGGAATCTAAAAACCAAGTCATACAAGGAAAACGCTTTTGCTTCTTTCTTTGCCAATGGTTCATATACTTTAATGAATCGTTATACATTGGGAGGAAGTGTACGCATGGATGGTTCTGATTTATTCGGAGTAGATAAGAAATATCGTTTCTTGCCAATCTATTCGGTAAGTGGCTTATGGCGTTTATCTAATGAATCGTTCATTAGACAATACAAATGGATCGATAATTTAGCCCTTCGTCTTTCTTATGGCTTACAAGGAAATATTGATAAGGGAACCTCTCCATTCCTAGTCGGAAAATATGATAATGTGAGCATTTTACCTGGCTACAGTGAAGAAAACATTATTATCAATAGTGCTCCCAACAGTAAATTACGCTGGGAAAAAACAGCATCTTACAATCTAGGAATAGATTTTTCTGTACTCAATCAAGCCATCAATCTTAGTGTAGATTACTACTATAGAAAAGGAACAGACTTAATTGGTTCTAAAGCATTAGCTTTGGAAAATGGATTCACTAATATGTCTATAAACTGGGCTAGTATGGAAAACAAAGGTGTCGAAATAAACCTGCAAACCCGTAATATCACCACTAAAGACTTCTCTTGGTACACAACTTTCAACTTCGCATATAACCAAAATAAAGTACTAAAAGTACTTACAGATAAAAACCAAGTGACTCCTAGCTTGGAAGGATACCCCGTAGGTGCAATCTTTGCATTGAAAACCAAAGGTATAAACCCCGAGACTGGACAAATCTATCTTGAGAATAAAGAGGGGAAAGCTGTCACTGTAGAAGAATTATTCAGAATGACATCGAATGAAGACGGACTTGGCACTTACCAAATAGGGCCGAATAGTGAAGAACAAAGAGATTTCTACAGTTATATCGGAACGTCAGATGCTCCCTATACGGGCGGTTTTCTAAATACGTTCAATTACCGCAATTGGGAACTGAATTTGAATTTTTCTTATAATTTTGGAGCACACGTAAAAACAACTCCAAGTTATAATGTATCTGACTTAGATCCAGGACGCAATATGAATAGAGACATACTGGATAGATGGACACCGGAAAATAAAACAGGAAAATTCCCTGCATTAGCAACATACAACTACAATCCGGCTGACTACTACTTGTTCAGTACTCGAAATGATATTTACAGGTCATTGGATATCTGGGTGAAGAAGTTAAGCTTCGTACGTTTACAAAATATACGTCTTGCTTACCGGGTTCCATCCGAATGGCTACATAAACTAAGTATCGGAGGAGCAACTGTAGGCTTAGAAGCTCGTAACCTATTTGTTATCAGTTCAAACTACGATAATTATATGGATCCGGAATCAATGGGTAACCTATACTCTACTCCAGTTCCTAAATCTATTACATTCAACCTGAGTCTTAACTTTTAAAAAAAATAGATTATGACAAAGAAAATATATTATATATTCACATTAATAGGAAGCCTACTATTATCTTCCTGTGATAGTTATTTGGACATACAACCAGTAGGCCAAGTAATTCCTAATACATTGGCTGAATACAGAGCTTTATTCACAACAGCTTACAATACTGTACTCAATGACAGAGGAATATGCGAAATCAGGACAGATATCGCAACCATATTACAGTCTGACGCCACTTCAAAAAATGCTTTAGGAGATGTTGAGAAATGGAATGATGTTAATCCGAATGCAAGTACGAGACAATTTGGCTGGGCGGCCTATTATACCAATATCTATTATGCTAACGCAATCATTGATAAAAGAGATGAAATATCAGAAGGAAGCCAAGAAGATATTAATCAATTAGTTGGAGAAGCTTACCTTATGAGAGCATATATGCATTTTATATTGGTTAATCTTTATGGACAGCCCTATACAGCTGCCGGAGCATTAGAAACCAAGGCGATTCCTCTAAAACTCAATACTGATTTAGAAGAAATACCATCACGAAACACTGTAAAGGAAATATATACCTCTATATTGTCTGATATAGAAACAGCACGGAAGCTGATTAACAAAAAAGAATGGGAAGTTCAATATTCATACCGTTTTTCAACATTGTCAGTAGACGCAATGGAGTCACGGGTATATTTATATATGGGTGAATGGGCCAAATCTTATGAAGCTTCGGAACGTGTATTAGCTGGAAAATCGACATTAGTGAACTTGAATGATGAAGGAGACAAACTTCCTAATGAATTTACATCCATAGAAATGATCACTGCCTATGAGGTTTTCCCGAATAGCGATTATGCCGGATCACTCCTACTTTACCCTTCATTTTTGCAAGAATATGAGGAAGGAAAAGATCTACGCCCAAACAAGTACTATAAAGTAAATCAAAATGGGAATTATACTTCCAGCAAAAGTGGTGAATCTAAGTTCAAATGTACTTTCCGTACCGGAGAACTTTATCTAAATTCAGCCGAAGCTGCTGCACATTTAAACAAATTACCAGAAGCACGTACCCGGCTCTTGAAACTAATAGAGAATCGTTATACATCAGAAGGCTATGAGCAGAAAAAGAATGAAATAAATGCGATGAGCCAAGAAAAGCTAATCACAGAAATTCTGAAAGAACGTGCTCGTGAGCTTGCTTTTGAAGGACATCGCTGGTTTGATTTACGCCGAACTACCCGGCAGGAAATCAAAAAAGTAATTGAAGACGTAACCTACACACTTGTACAAGATGATTCCCGTTACACATTGCGTATTCCACAAGATGCAATTGATGCTAATCCAGGACTTTTAAACTAATAACAGGCATCCTTCATAGAAACTGTCTGACAATAGACTAAAAGAAGCTCTCCTTACCTAAAACGTAAGGGGAGTTTTTTTTAGTCTATCTACTAACCACTTCACATTCTATCTACATATCTCATTCATCGCAAAATCTTTATCCCTCAAATATATTGTTCTTTAACAAGAAATCCATATCTTTGTAGCGACTTATTACGATTAATAACGTAGAAGCGTTTAGAATATTATCTCTATTCAGAATCTGGTAAATTCTTAAATTGGGGAGATAATGGCAACTAAGCGTTCACGTCTTTGTTATATACAAGGGCGTGGACTCTGTTGTTCATTTCCCAATAGGTTTACCAGAACCTTGGTAAGCACTCAAAAAAAGGCTCAATAATAAAATCTCTACCTTCGCTGCAAATC
>DXOJ01000770.1 GCA_019412865.1 Bacteroides sp.
TATCAAACAAACAATTATACCAGTCGAAGTTACCGTAATATTTATATTCTCCATTCTTTTCTACTACCCATGGACGAGAAGGATCTTCCACCTTGTCATTGCGACGAATCCACAATTCATGATAATCCTCCTGGGTATAATGTGTATAGGGGACGCCCTGATATGTTTTGTAGAACATATCATTGATACCGGCCGAATAATAACCACGTGTCTCAAAGTCCGTAGAAGTTGTCGTATCACCAAAACTGAAACGACCGTTATAGCTGACATTGGTCTTGCCTACCTTTCCATTCTTGGTTGTAACCAAAATAACTCCATAAGCAGCACGGGCACCATATACAGCAGCAGCCGAAGCATCCTTCAAAACACTGATGGATTCTACGTCATTGGGATTCACCTTATTTATATCTCCCTCGATTCCATCAATAATAGTCAGAGGTGCTGCATCCGCACTGATAGAATTGACGCCACGGATATTGAAATTCCCCCCTTGTCCGGGGCGTCCCGAACTAAAGTTTACGTTCATATTCGGTACGGAACCTTGCAGAAGCTGTGATAAGTTGGCAGCCGAACGAGTCGTCAGTTCATCACCGGAAACTATAGCAACGGCACCGGTCAGATTTACTTTCTTTTGTGTACCATATCCCACTACCACCACTTCTTCCAGTGTCTTACTATCTTCGCGAAGTACTACCTGGGACAGATTTCTACTGGTAGCAGCATAATTGACCGTAGTATATCCGATGTATGAGATTGTAACCGTACTATTCTCGGGAACATTGGCCAAAGTATAACGTCCATCTACATTCGTTATTGTACCCAAAGAGCTGCCTTGCACCATCACACTGGCACCAATAATCGGCTCCCCTTTCTCATCGACTATCCGACCGGATATATTTCTTTTGCTCACATTATTGGTCTGTTGTTCAGCGTCCGTAGCTTTCTCCTTCAGATAAATTTTTGTTTTTCCGATCTCATAATTTACATTAGTACCGATAAACAAATCATTCAGAACTTTGGATAGTTCCTGATTCTTTGCTTCTACCGTTACTATTCGATCCGGATTGACGATCGTACGGCTATAAGCTACTGTAAGACCAGTTTGTTGTGTAATAGCTGAAAATACTTTCTCCAGCTTTACTTGTTTAAGGTTTATTGTCACTTTTTGGGCAGAAGCAGATACGCTTATCATAATCCCTAGCAACAATACGAGCAGAACTTTGTGTTTCATACTACTTGCTTTGATTAAAGTTAAACTTAGATTTAAAATCTCATTTATGCTTAGTAGACACACAAGTCAAAAAAGCGGGTGAGAAAAAAAAGAGTTTTTTTGCATAAGCCTAATTTATTTCATAACATTCTTATTCTAAAACAGTAAAGGCTGCGTATATACACAGCCTGTCCTCATTCTATTATCTTATCCAGTATATTCTTACTTGTTTCCGTTCTGTTTCATCCGGACTGTCACTTCTTTCCGGACTTCATCATATTCAAATTTTACCGGCGCAATCTTTTCCAAATCCTGAAGCACCTTCTCCAGTATCGTGTTATCCGAGGTCAACGTATATACATATTTCAATGCCTGCTCATCCTCTATCTTAAAGTTTACATTATACCAGCGGTTCAGAACCTTGACCACTTCTGCCAGAGGAGTATCTTTAAAAGAAATTACATTATCTTTCCACATTGAGACTTGTTTTGAATGATCGTTTTTGATTATCCGACACTGCTCACTTTCTTTATTATATATCAGTTTTTCACCCGGCAGTAACGGGTATTCTTTTGCAGAGGAGAGAGTCAGATTTACATGTCCTTCATCCAGACAAATCACAATATCTTTATTTTCCGGGTAGGCTTGTACATCGAAAGAAGTACCCAGTACATGAACAGAAGGTCCGTTCAGATTAACAATAAACGGACGTTTTTTATTCTTGGCTACCACGAAATAGGCTTCTCCCACCAGAAAAACTTCCCGTTTACCCAATCTGAACTTTTTAGGATACTTCAACCAGGAATCCGAATTGATATAAACTCGTGTCCCGTCTTGAAACATCATCTGTATCCGCTCTCCTTTGGCAACACGAATTTCCTCATATTCCGTAGTGCCGAATAAATCCACCCGGGAATTGATCTGTAAATAAAGACCTACCAGGAAAATAACGGGAATCAAGATTGCAGCCACACGGAAGCAGATACGTTTGATCTGTTTACGTGATATGTTCTTTTGGATTTGGTGGTACATCTTTTCTGAAGGTATAATATGGTCCACATATATTTCTGCCGTTTCGGCATTTAAACATTCCGCCTCCCGAATCATCACAGCATCCAGATAAGTATTCCCTTCTTCTGTGGCAAACCATTCCGCCACAATTTTTGCATCCTCCAGCGTAGCAACTCCGGCAAGCACTTCTTCTATTTGTTTATCAGTGGGTCGATTCATTCTCTTTTTATCTTAAATAGTGGACACTCAAATATGTCATTAGTGTGACAAAAGTAACAATTATTAGCATTTTACTTAAATGAATACGTAGCATTTTCAATGCTTCCGAATAATGCGTTTTGACTGTATTAACAGACAGATTCATCCGTTCGGCTATTTCCTGATTCGTTAGTTCCTCTTTCACTTTCATCAAACAAATACTGCGTTTCTGTGGCGGAAGCATATCTACCGCTTTATAAAAAGAGGCCATCAATTCTTTCTTCTCCAGATTTTCTATCAGATTATCTTCGTAGACAGGCGCCGATTGTGCTATCTCATAGTTCTTACTGATTGCACTATTCTCATTACGAATCAGATTTAAGACATGATTTTTCGTCATAGTGAACAGATAGTTTTTAAGGCTGATTCCTACATGTAGTTCCGACCTAAATTCCCATAAACGGGCAAAGACATGTTGCACTACATCTTCTGCCATGTCTGCATTCATTAAATAACGGTAAGCTAATACATATAGCAGCTTATGATATCTGCCATAAGCCTGTGTAAAAGCTCCTTTATCTCCTTTTTCTATGAAGGAAAAGAGCTTCTCGTCATCTGTATTAGTGTATTGAGCTGATTTATCTAACATTCCTTGGATTTTGTTTAATTGTTTTTCCAAAAGAACAAAAGGCGCATTACAATTATGTATCTTTCACAAAACAAAAGTAGTAAAATTTAGAAAAGGTAATGCATATTCCTATAAAA
>DXOJ01000771.1 GCA_019412865.1 Bacteroides sp.
GTCTATAATAGAAATCAGTTCTTCTACATTCTGTTGCGGAACATTGAGAGAGGTTTCGACAGTGATTCTCCATTCCGGTCCGCAGAGTTGGCGGAATTGCCTGATAAATTCGCTTTGTAATAATGGTTCTCCACCTCCAAATGTGACTCCTCCGCAGCTCGCCAGAAAGTAAAGTTCGTCTTTGCGTACTTCCTCATAGAGTTGGTTACAATCGTATCTCTCCCAAACGCCATCAGGCTGTAGAGAAGTTGGATTGAGACAATATTTGCAACGCAACGGACAGCCATGGAAAGCAACTAATGTTGTAACTCCTTCACCGTCAATCGTTAGTCGATGGCGGGCAATGCCGATGAGAGGAACAGCTTTCATACTTTTTCTATTTTTTCTTCATCCACGTACCACAAGTAGCCGGTGATATTCTTATATCCCATCTTGGTAAGAAGTTGCATATATCCTTTCACTTGTTTGTTATATTTAGGATTTTCCTTACCAAACTTGAAATCGACTACAACAACCTGATCGTCTTTCATCATTACACGATCCGGACGACGGGTTTGCAAAATTCCTTTTTCTTTATAGATAATAGCACATTCATTAAACAGTGTCCATTTTCCGGAATACCAATCTTGAATTTCAGGAGAAGAAAAAGCTTTCTTTGCAACTTCACGAGCCACTTTTTCTTTCTCGTCATTTCTGATAACTCCTTCAAAAATAAGCCGTTCGATGGCTGGATCGATATCTTCTGCAGTTTCGATGACAGAAAATAAAGTATGTAACATACGTCCGCGGTTGATAAAGCGGTCGTCCGAATCTTCTTCTTCAATGCCCTGAATGAAGTCAGCAGAGCGGTTGGACTGACGAAATTCAATATCATGCCGCATGGATTCCATCCGAATAGGGAGTTTCTCTGGTTTCTGGGTTAGCTTGTTTGTGGATGTCTTGATTCTTTCTTTTTCGGAAGGGCATAGTTGTCCTTGCTCGTAACAGTCTTCTTCCCAGTCAATCCCTTCTTCTTGGGCTACTATCGGTAGGGTGTTTGCCAATAGTTCGGACATGGTACCTTTTTGACTTTTTCTACTCCAGATAATGAGATTTTTTCCAGCGCGGGTAAAAGCAACGTATAGTAGATTGAGATTATCTACCCAAAGTTGAAGACGTTCTTGCAGGTAGTCGTTACCATAAATCGATTCAGCCATTTGGGTGGAATAGTTAATAGGAAGAATATCCAATGTATTGAATGGTGCTGTTTGCGGGGCACACCATACAAGCTGATTATTGGTTTCATTCTCCAGTTTCCAGTCGCAGAAAGGAAGGAGTACGGTATGGAATTCCAATCCTTTGGATTTGTGTATGGAGAAAATCCGGATACCTTCTACTTCTCCACTCGGAATTGTTTTACTGCATAATGTTTCGTCCCAATACCGGATGAATCCGTCTAGCTCGGAAGAGTTGCTTTGCAGATAATCGGTCACCGCATCAAAGAAAGCGAATAAATAAGCATCCTGATCTTTGATAAGATTCATCTCGAATATGCTGAAAAGTTCTTCTAAAAGCTCATAAAGAGGCATTAGCCTTAGTTCCTTTGTCTTTTCAAGAAAAGCGGCGGGAAGATAATTCTCGGCAGGGAGGAGTAGGAGAGTATTCCAATCCAGTCCTTTATGTAAAACCTCGTTTTGATAGGCTACGGCCAGTTGGGCACGTGCTATTTTATTATTTTCATCGGAAA
Source organism: Bacteroides sp. (assembly GCA_019412865.1). Taxonomy (GTDB): domain Bacteria; phylum Bacteroidota; class Bacteroidia; order Bacteroidales; family Bacteroidaceae; genus Bacteroides. The sequence goes on from DXOJ01000771.1 coordinate 1,727, forward strand.
GGAATCGCAGTGCATCCAGCATCATACAAATGGCAAGAGAGGCGTCAAGGCGGAAGGCTTCGTCTGATACCACTTTATAGTGTAGCTCCTTATCGAAGTAGTCGGCGATTCGGGGAATACTTTTATTTTTTCGTACCAGGATGGCTATATCATTCAGTCGTACTCCGGAGGTGAGGAGATGTTGCACTTCTTCTCCCAGACTGATTAATGTCTGTTCGGTATAACCATGTTCTTCGTCGGGTTCGAGAAAAGAGACTTTTACATATCCTTTTTCTGTACTTCGGGGAGATTCCTGCACAACGTCGACATAGGCTTTCTGCAGATCCTCACAATCCTTGCCTAACTGTTGCTTATATACTCCGTTCAGATAGTTGGCGGCAGCTGTGAAGATTTGGTTATTAAACCGGATAACATTGGTTTCACTTCTCCGGTTGGTAGCTAATGTCTTGACGCGGATCGGGAAATGTTCGATGTGATTATTCAGGCTGTTGAGAATTCCCCAATCGCCATTTCGCCAACGATAAATGGATTGTTTAACGTCTCCTACAATCAAACTGTCTGCTCCTTGAGACAATCCTTCCAGTAAGAGCAATTTGAAATTTCCCCATTGCATCCGGCTGGTATCCTGAAACTCATCTATCATGACGTTATGGATATTCGTTCCTATCTTTTCGAATACAAAAGAGGAGTCACCGTCTTTCACCAGTTGATGGAGCAGGGCATTCGTATCTGATAATAGAAAACGATTGTTGTCGTGATTCAACTGACGTACTTCTTCATCGATATTGGCGAGGAGTTGCACTTTGTTGAGATGTTGCAGGGATAATCGGCAACTATTCAGTAACAAATTATTCTTGGAACGTAACTTTTCAGCATCTTCCAGAATTTGCATGAGACTAGAGTTGGCTAAATTAATGATGTCCGCGTAGCGGGGAGAAGTCTTGGTTGCCCAGTTCTTTGCGTCTTCCAGACATTTTTCTACTGTAGCATTACGGATATCATTGCCTAAAATACCATTATTAAGTTTACGAAAATAACTTCCGATTCCGCGTGAACCGTTTTTCAGATCATCAGCAGTCAGTGCGTGTCCATCCAGTTCTCCTTCGAATTGGTCGTAGAATCCTTTCATTTGCTCCAGAATTTCCGTTTCCAGCGCTTTCAGTTGCTTGCGATACTCTTTGATGGTATCAGGGTTTCGTAACCGTTGCCGGAGTCCTTCTCCCTTTTCAATATAACCTTCATCGAAAATATTGCGTCCGAAACTTTTTACTTCGTCCGACACGTTCCAACGTTTATCGTCGGCAATTCGTTCGTTGATATAATCGAGTAACCATGCGAGAACGGGAGAAGTGGGTCCTAGTTTCTCAATCATGCTATCTACAGCGTCACTAAGAACTTCGGTGTTATTTAACTCAATATTCAGATTCGGGCTAAGTTCCAGTTCCCGTGCGAGATTGCGCATGACAGATTGAAAAAATGAGTCGATAGTCTCTACCTTGAACCGGCTGTAATCATGCAGCATATAGCTAAGGGCGACGCCTGCCGCTTCCCGTATCTCCTGTTCGGTTTTTCCTGTCTCTTCTTTAATTCGGTTGAGGTAGGCTTCGGAATCTTTATCGCCTATCTGTATGCCGTAAAGCTGACTAAGAATGCGTTCTTTCATTTCTGCAGTTGCCTTATTGGTAAAGGTGACAGCGAGAATTTGCCGGTAGGCGCGGGGATTGAGAATTAACAGTTTGATATATTCCACTGCCAGGGTAAATGTCTTACCCGAACCTGCGGAGGCTTTATAGACTAAAAGTTCACTCATGTTTCTGTTTATGGGATATATTCGATTTTAGCAACAATGACCCGTATGTCCTCCGGTTCTTTCCCTGCCTTTACCAATGCCTGATGAAAGTTTTTGGGGAAGAACATGAAGAATGTATCCGGAGTGGAATCTACATATTTTATTTTCTTGGCTTTGTAGAAAGTAACATCCGGTTTGTATTCAGTGATAGGCTCTGCATATTCTGCTGAAGTAATTCCGAAACGTTCGGTGCCTTTCACTACATATTGCAGATCAATACCATGGCGGTGTGCTTCGATTTTACGTTTACTGACATCTTGTGTTGTTGCATCCTGTACATTGATGTAACAATGTTCGCCATCCACTTCATATCGTCCGGCAGGCATATTCGCAAGGTCGTGGGTAGCTAGCCATTGGAAAGTCTTGTCCCACACTTTCTGGTTCTTATGATATTGTGACGCAAATTCCTGATAATCGGTTGTTTTATGAGGCATTGCCTTCAGTCCGTTTGCCCATTCTTGTTTTTGTGTCCATTGACGGGCTTGTTTAAGAGTCCAGTTATCAGCGGATTCTTGTGAACACACGTTTTCAGTGAAGAAGAAAAGAAAAAGTCCGATAAACAGGCTTGAACTACTAAATACAAATTTTGATTTCATGATTGTTCGAAAAAATTAGGTCCGAAAATAAGTATGAATAAAGGTAGATAGTCTTTTAAAGCTACTCGCAATAACTTTAAGGCTTGTCCAATCCTGTAATTAATCGTTTGTGGAGATACATTCAGCTTCTCGGCAATTTCTTTATGCGTCAGATGTTGATTGCGGTTCATCTCGTAAGCTTCGAGATATTCTTTCGGAAGTTTTTTTAGTGCTTCTTCATATAAACGGAAAAGCTCATCACTCAAATAGAAGTCCGGGTTATTGAACTCACTATCATATTTATCAACGATTTCCTGATGAACTTTTCGTTTGATCTCAAAATGGGAAAGACGGTTGAGAGCTTTGTTCTTGACAATCGTAAAAAGAAGTGTTTTGAGTGTCAACTCTTCCATAAGAGTGCAACGATTTTCCCACAGCCACATCATCGTTTCTTGTACAACCTCCTCTATTTCTTCCTGCTCACCTACATACTGGGAACAAAAAGCACATAGCCTACGGAAATAATGTCTGTAGACGACGTCAAAAACTTTTTCTTCTCCTGCTTTTAGGGCAGTGA
>DXOJ01000772.1:0-2412 GCA_019412865.1 Bacteroides sp.
CTTTATGATATTTAGCAAGGATATCATAAAGTATTGGCTTAATATATTTATTGAATAATTCAAGATGATCCCTACCAGCAGGATAAACGATTCTCAACTTATTTCCGATAATGTGCGGAGCTTTAATTTCACAATCCTCGACAATAGCATTTGTTAGTATAGCCTTGGCATCTGGAGAATACTTGTAATAGTCATTAAGTATTAAAGGGTTGGGACTGATAACAGCTTTAGCATATTTGAGACAAAACAAAGAATATTTTTTCTTCCATTCTTCCGGATGACTAGAAGGAAGATTGAGAAGATCATCATCGAAACTTACTATATAAAAAATCCCAGTCTTTTTAGCCACTTCCGCTATTCTTTGAGAATAGACACTATTAGGTCTGATAGCAAGACATACATCACACCACAACAAATCAGAATGACTCACGAGAGTGGTCTTCTTTTCTCTCCATTGGATGGACATGTGAGAAAATAGTAATCTGAATGATGCTAAGTTCACATCAGTCGTGTTATTCCCTCTCTCGTAAGTAATTAAAACTTTACTCATTGTGTATTATATATCGGTCATTATTCTATCTTCTCTTAAAATAGGATATGAGATAACCTTTTATGATAATAAAATTCTCATTGTTGGTTATAAGCGACATTCCAGCATAAGATATCACTCCTATTAATATCTGAACAATCAATAGTAACAACGGGGAGAGATATAATCGTCCCGTCAATAACACAAGCGACATCATTATCAATGACATTACTAAAGAGGGCAAAATGTCTGAATATAGTTCCCTAAAAGAATAACTAATGCATAATTTCACCCTATAATGAGTTGCCCCGGCTACAACCAAACTAATTAAAGCATTAGATAGTAATACATAAATTAAAGCCTCCTGAAACAATAAAACCACTACAAGAATGCCAATAATCATCAATGTAGCTCTCATAATCTCTATAGGAATACTCAAACCACTATACCCTTTACCATAGAATACATTATACCCTATCGCTCTAATAGGATTGATTGCATAATAAAGGCAGCAAAAATACATTAGTGGAATACTCGGAACCCATTTGTCTGTCAGCAATACAGGTATCAGTACATTAGCAACTCCTATAAGACCGAACATCATAGGAAAAATAATGTACTCCGTAAGTGACATTACTTTCCTTGTTACTCTCTTCATATCGTCTTCATTATTTTGTAATGAAGCCAAAGTAGGAAGTAATACGCTATTGATGGAATTATATACATTTAATCCTATTGTCTCAGGAAACATGTTTGCACGATTATAGTAACCTAAATCTTTTGTAGAGTATGACTTGCCTATTATGAGGCCACAAATGTTATTACCCAAAAAGTCTAGAAATGACGTTCCAATCACACCTGCTGTAAATTTAAACATCCCCTTTGCTACCGAAGATGAATACTTTAACGATAAATGCCACCTAAAGAGAATCATCATAACAACCATATCAAAGAAGCCGGCAAGCACCTGCTGAAAAACAAGAGCCCATATTCCCCATCCCATATATGCAAGAACTATCGCAATAATTCCAGCAGAAAAATTACTAATAAAAGCCGATAATACCATTCTTTTGAACTGTAGTTCTCGTGTGCCTTTAGCTCTAATAACTGATACTATTGACTTAAAGAAAAGTAAAATAGTTATAACTCTTAATACCAAGCAAAGATCAGGACTCTTATAAAAATTGGCGATATAGGGTGCTGCAACAAAGAATATCATATACATAAAAACAGTAAATACCAAACTCATGGCTGTCACTGTTGAGTAATCTATTTCATCTACAGTTTCTTTTCGTATCAAAGCGATATTAAATCCATTTAGAATAAAAATATCACTAAATCCTATAAATACCATCGTAAGTGCCACTACACCGTATGCTTCAGGAGTTATCAATCTTGCAAGCAGAATTGTAATCACTAATAGAATCAACTTATTGGAGATCATATCAGCGAACTTCCACATAGCATTATTGGCAAACTGATTGGAGGTTACTCGTCTCATTAATAGACAAATTTGCCTTCTGCTACATTCTTTAAATGCTGTCCGTAAGGCGATTTACCATAACGCAGTGCAGAAGTCATTAGTGTTTCCTTATCAATCCAACCGTTACGGAACGCAATCTCCTCCGGTGCGGATATTTTCACCCCTTGTCTTTTCTCAGTCATCTGTACAAACTCGGATGCTTCAATCAAACTATCCATAGTACCGGTATCAAGCCAGGCAAAACCACGACCTAATATAATTCCTTTCAAGGATTCATCCGCTAGATAAAGATTATTGAGTGATGTTATTTCTAATTCACCACGAGCTGAAGGCTTTACATCTTTGGCTAATGAAACGACTCGCTTATCGTAAAAATAAAGTCCGGTGACACAGTAATTAC
>DXOJ01000772.1:2422-4097 GCA_019412865.1 Bacteroides sp.
TTCTTAGGCTTTTCTTCCACAGATAGAATCTTACCATCTTCATTGAATTCCATAATACCGAAACGTTCCGGGTCATTGACATAATAACCAAAAATTGTAGCATACCCGTTTTCGGCATTACTCACTGCACTCTTAAGTTTTTCTTTCAGACCACTTCCGTAAAAGATATTATCTCCTAATATCATTGCGCACCAATCATCACCTATGAAATCTTCACCCAGCAGGAAGGCCTGAGCAAGGCCATCTGGAGATGGCTGTGCTTTATATGACAATTGAATGCCAAACTGACTTCCATCTCCCAAAAGCCGTTCAAAATTGGGTAAATCTACAGGTGTAGATATAATCAGGATTTCCTTTATCCCCGCTAACATAAGCGTAGACAATGGATAAAAAATCATTGGTTTGTCATAAACTGGAAGCAATTGCTTTGAAGTAACCATTGTTAAAGGGTACAATCTTGTACCTGCCCCACCAGCAAGAATAATACCTTTCATGAGTTTTATTGTTTATTATTAATACACTGTTCAAGGGAAATAAGCCAATGCGGAATTGTTATACCAAAAGTTTTCTTTACTTTTGATTTATCCAAAACAGAATAATTGGGTCTTATCACCTTAGAGCCATATTCTTCAGAACTGCAAGGATTAACTTTGCAGTTGTGCCCACTCAAATAATTGATGGCTACTGCAAAGTCATACCAAGATACCGAACCTTCATTAGTAAAATTATACTCACCTGTCATATCTAATTTATCTTCATCAATAACTTTAAAAATTATAGATACTAACTCAGGAGCGTATGTCGGGGTACCAACCTGATCATATACTACGTTTAGAGTTTCTTTCTCAGCCGTCAAGCGGAGCATCGTTTTCATAAAGTTACTTCCAAAGCCAGAAAACATCCAAGCTGTACGAAACAAAATGAACTTACATCCGACTTCATGGATAGCCACTTCCCCGGCATATTTAGTTGAAGCATAGACATTTATTGGATGCTTCTCATCAGTTTCCACATAAGGAGCGGCTTTCCTACTGTCATAGACATAATCAGTAGAGATATGGATAAGCGTGATGTCGCATTCCTTAGCGACAGTTGCTAGATTTCTTACGGCATCACAATTGATAAGATTTGCCATTTCAAAATCTGTTTCCGCTTTTTCCACATCCGTATAGGCAGCACAATTGATGATAACATTAATTTGCGCAGACTTGCAGACAGAACGAATGGCATCCTCGCTAGTGATATCTAATAGGATCGTTTCTAACATATCATCTGCAATCACATCTGTAAATATTATATTGTGATTCTGGAAACAACGAGATTGCGCTCTGATAGCCTGCCCTAACTGACCGTTAGCACCGGTGACTAAAATATTCATATTTAATATTGTTTGAATAATTGTTAGTACTTGACGGACCACTCATACTTTTTAAGAGCGCCATCTACGTTTTCTTCTATTTGGATTCCGATGATTGTGTCACCATAATAATACAAAGGTTTGAATGTTATTCGATCCCTATTTGCTTTCAGATACTCTAAAATGCCATCATTACTTAGATGTTTATGATCATCATCTCCGATAAACATATTGTGATTCTTTACAAAATCTACAACTTGCTCCAATGTCATCGATAAATCTTCGAATTTCATTTCTAATATAATTTATTATTTATAT
>DXOJ01000773.1 GCA_019412865.1 Bacteroides sp.
TGAAGGATTCTTATCCCCTGCGTCAGCCCGAACCGAAAAAACAAATAAAGAAGTACTGGTTTTAAACTCGATTAATTTCAATCTGCCTTGGGCTAAAAACTTTTATTGGTGTCTTCATGATGCTCTTCAGAAACAGGGAATCTCTGTCAAAGCGGAGTCGCTTTCTGTACCTGCTTTGGAAAATGAGATGGAAGTGAATGCTCTGGTTACCCATTTGCGCCAGAAATATCCGACTCCTCCCACTGCGGTTGTGTTGATTGGAGATCCAGGATGGATAGTCTGCCGTGAATTGTTTGATGACGTATGGAAAGAAGTTCCGGTAATCGTGACAAATGCCCGCGACCATTTACCGGCTTCCCTTGAGGTCTTGTTATCTCACGTTCCGTTGACGGAAGCCAATACCCTTTCCGGTGATGAATGGAGGCGCGGATATAATATAACCATCTTGAAGCAACATTATTATGTAAAGGAGACAATCGACTTAATTTACAAACTGATACCTGATATGGAACGTCTGGCATTCATTTCGGACGATCGGTATATCAGTGAAGAAACTCGCAGAGATGTACAGGAAGCTGTAAAGGAGAACTTTCCGGACTTGCGTCTGGATTTACTTTCCACCACTCAGTTGTCTACGGAAATGTTGCTGGATACTTTACATGGTTATAAACCGAATACGGGGATCATTTATTATTCTTGGTTTGAATCACATAACAAAAATGACAATACCTATCTTTTCGATCATATTCAGGAGGTGATTGTCAATTTTACTCCGTCTCCATTGTTTTTACTTTCTCCCGAAGACTTGTCGAACAATACTTTTGCAGGAGGATATTACGTTTCGACAGAATCGTTCTGTAAATCTTTGTTGGAAATACTCGGTCGTATTTTGGATGGAGAGCAGGCACGTAATATTCCCGGTGAGGTGGGAGGACAAGGAAGTGCCAATCTCTGCTATCAAGTATTGAAATCCTACAATATACCTTCTTCCCGTTATCCGGACGATGCGGTATATGTCAATGAACCCAGGACTTTTTTCCAGCAGTATTATGTTCAAATCCTTTCCTGCTCTTTCTTTTTATTGATATTGATTGTTGCTATCATATATTATATCAGCATTCTTCGGAAAGCATATAGTCGTCTGCATGAAGCAATGGAAAAAGCGGAACAGGCCAATCAATTGAAATCCGCATTCCTGGCTAATATGAGTCATGAGATACGTACGCCCTTGAATGCTATTGTAGGATTCTCCAATATGCTTCCTCATGTCGAAAACCGTGAAGAAATGTCCGAATATGCAGACCTCATTGAAACAAATACGGATTTGTTGCTCCAGTTGATTAATGATATTCTGGATTTGTCGAAGATTGAAGCCGGTACATTCGATTTCTATCCTGCCTTGATTGATGTGAATCAGACGCTTGAAGAAATCGAGCAGAGTATGCAGTTACGTCTGCGACACAATAATGTGACTTTCATATTTGTGGAGAGACTGCCCGAATGTACATTATATACGGATAAGAACCGTTTGATTCAGTTACTTGCCAATTTCATTGTTAATGCCATCAAATTTACAGAAGTGGGTACCATTCGTATGGGGTATCGTCTGCTAGACTCCGAAACGATTTATTTTTATGTGTCGGATACTGGCTGTGGAATGTCTTCTGAACAGTGTATCCATGTCTTTGAACGGTTTGTGAAGTACAATTCCTTTGTGCAAGGTACCGGACTGGGACTTTCTATCTGCCATACGATTGTAGACCGCTTGGGAGGGAAAATAGGAGTGGAGTCGAAAGAAAACAAAGGATCTACTTTCTGGTTTACCTTACCTTATCGGCAGAATTAATGCTTTATTTCTTTCCAATCTATCAGTAGATAAGTTGCTATGCTCTTATTGCAAACTTCCTTTCCCTTATTGGATAAGTTGTCTTTGACTAAGAAGAAACTATAAACGCAAGTTCTGATTGTATAAACGAAACTTGCAATTATATAATCAGAACTTCCGTTTTTATAAATGAAGCTTGCAATTATAGATTTCTCTTAGCCAAAAAGAAGTTTGGCAGTAGGGGAATGTAAGTTTATCCCTAATACAACGGAAGTTATCTATTAGTACTTTAGTAAATAGAACGTAATAGATAAGAAAATAGATAGTTGGTTTATTTTAAGGAAATAGAATTGGTAGCAATAAAGGCAGATAATCCTTTAAATCTACGCGTAGTTGCTTTAATGCCTGCTGAATGCGGTAATCTACAGTTTTGGGAGATACTCCCAGAATTTCCGCTATTTCTTTATAACTCATATCCCGGAACCGATGCATCACGAAAGCTTCCCGGTAACTTTCCGGCAATGTGGCAATGGCATCCTTGATGCGTTGTGTCAACTCTTCGACTTGATAAAGATCCGTATCTTGTAGCATCTCCTGCATTTCTTCATAAAATCGAGTGTCGGCACGTTGAGTGGCGTCAATATGTGCAAGCTTGTTCAGAGCTTTGCGGTATATCATTTTAAAGAGGTACGAACTAAGCGAGGTTTCGATAAACAAATTTTCTCTGTTCTCCCAAATCCATAAAAGAGAATCCTGCACAATTTCTTCCGCATCTTCCAGATTGACGAAGCGATGGCCGTAGGCACACAGTGCCGGATAATACCTCCGAAACAGTGCATCAAATGCTTTTTGGTCGCCTCGCTGTATAGCAGATAATAGG
>DXOJ01000774.1 GCA_019412865.1 Bacteroides sp.
ACATAGAATCATCCCCATCTTGTCCGTAGGTATCGTTGAGCCATAACAGAAATTCCGCCCAACTAGTATCTGTTCCATGTACACCGGCATATATTATCTCACGCTGCTCGCAAGGGTACGACAATTCGTTTACAATTTTTTCTTTTATCTCATCATGGTTATTGAAAAATATTCTCTCAATTAACTTATTTTCTAAATTTAACATTTCCTCAAACGGGTGTATTCTTTCGCCTCCAGTTTGCAGTGTAAACGTTTTGATAACAGGGTAGTTGTGAGCTGCTTCCACATAATTTTTATTTCCGTTTGGCTCTGCTAGCATTTTACATCCTCGTCCCAGGCGATTAAGAATGATATTCTGTGCTATTTCATAATGTGCCAGGATATCGTTTGGATTATTTATATCCGTTGCCATTACGTCGTGGAAGGCAATGCCTATACCAAAGTTTAGCATTTCTTTGACGTTTCCCCATACTAGTCCGTTTTGTTCATGAAAGCCATTGTCTTTTTTATTTATGGTTGTGACATTGTCCATCCATTTTTCTTCAGGCGCAAGAGTTGTTGCGAATGAGAACCGTACTTCATTTTCTGCTCCATCTGTACTTCCCAGAGTTTTTCCAAGATAATAGCAATCGGAGGGTAGGTCGTTTGTTTGTAGATGCGGTAGATCGTAGAATGATTTTTTTGACAATGGTTTTCCATTAATAGCTGCCCAAGTGTAGCAAAAGGCTGCATGCCTACAGTCATCCTGGGTGAGCATAAATAACCATGATTTATTATATTTTAGTGGTGGGATTACAGCATCCGACAGAGTGAGCTGCCGTACTCCCTCTTTTATATGAATCGTGATTTCTGCTGTATGGCTGATTGAATCATTTATATATGGATAAAGAAATTCCGGGTTACTAATCACTTTTTTTTCCGCAAGACTATCATCATAAAGGTTTTTATTCTTTATACAACTGATGGTTGTGATGTACAAGAATAAAACTATAATACTATTAATGGTTCTTGTGATTCGCATATTTTTATTTCTTTTTACGAGATTACTCTCCTCATCCTTATATTCCTTTTTCTTGCTGAATATACCTCCAATGCCTTTCACCCCTTTTACAACACGCACTTTGAAACTGCTGAAGAGACTTCCATCGTTATTCAACGTTCCATATCCCGTCATCACTCTGGCTTTTTTGGAATGAATGAAAATAAGTTTGCCGTAGGGCTTCATAGATAAAGCCAATGAGCCGTCCTCTCCCCGAATAATGTCTTTTCGGAATCCGAATTTTCTACCTAACTCGGTGTTGAATCCGAATGTCATGCCACGAACACAGAGTTCCGGACGTTGCACGGCTTGAATAGTCAGATAAAGATCTCTCAATGTTTCATAAAGCCATAACCCGAATTTAGAATGTGTTTCATCAGGAATAAAACTCCACAGGCTGAATGTGCCGACTACTCCTTTTTTCATCAGTTCTCTGACATGTGTTTCGATATAATGAGGAGGATATATGGTATCAGCGTCAATGCAAATATGGTAAGCTCCTTTAGCCTGATTCAGTCCACACTGGCGGGCATGCCCAGGTCCTTTTTGCAGTTCGTTGAAGTAGGTAACTCCTAGTTGTTTCAATAAATCCTCCGTATGGTCTGAAGAGTTATTATTTATGGCCAATATTTCGATAGGGAAGTCATATTGATTCTCACAAAGTGACCATAGACAGCTTAATAA
>DXOJ01000775.1 GCA_019412865.1 Bacteroides sp.
GTTCGCAGTCGCACAAACCTATAGCGTGAAGTACAACGACCAAAGCGTTGAGCTAGTAATTCGTGACTTACGCAAACGTACAGGCTATGAGTTCGTTTATCAAAAACAAGTGATTGAGGAGGCTCCTCACATTACGGGCTATTTCAAAGACATGACATTGCAGCAGTTGCTCAACCGCATTTTTCTCAATGAGGCAAGTATTGACTACGAGATTGTGAAGCAGACCATCGTCTTGAAAAAGATGAATCCTGACGATGACTTTTATTTTAAAAGCAATGTGACCGGTATGGTGACCGACGAGAACGATGAGCCGTTGGTGGGCGTATCGGTGATGCAACGAAGTACAAAAAATGGTGTTGCTACCGATGTGGATGGCGCCTTCTCGCTTTTGGTGGAGGGGAAGAACCCTTCGGTAGAGGTGAGCTACGTGGGCTACAAGAAGAAGAATGTAACGATAAACCGCAAGATGCCTTTCTTTGTAGTAAAGCTACAGCCGGATGAAACTATTCTTGACGAGGTACTTGTGACGGGTTTCCAAAACATCAAGCGTGAGAGTGCGGTAGGAGCTTATCAGACTATTCATTCGAAAGATTTGGATGACTATTTTACAAACGACGTGGCTTCGCGTTTGGAGGGGAAGGTACCCGGGCTGGTGTCATACAACAATGGAAATGGGAAAAATGGCGAAGATGCGTTGGTAATCCGTGGCGCAGGGTCGTTTAATGCGCGTACCAGTCCGCTGGTCGTGGTAGACGGGCTTCCCATTGAGGGTTCGCTGGAAACGGTAAATTCCTATGATATTGAAACCATCAATGTGTTGAAAGATGCTTCGGCTGCCAGTATCTATGGTGCGCGGGCTTCAAATGGCGTGATTGTTATTACAACCAAGCGAGCGCACAAAGACAGAATCTCGGTAGATTTTAATGCCGATCTCACCATTTCCGAAAATCAAAGCTATAGCAACCGTCGATGGGCCAACGCTTCACAGTATCTTGATGTGGAGGAGGCCAACTTCAACTATGTGAGCAACGATGCCAATCTTTACAACGGACTTTTGGGACAGTATAATGCAAGACCTTCTGCGCTGTCGCCTGCTGCTCGGCTGATGTTGCGGCACAAATTGGGCGAAGTGAGCGATGCCCACTATGCTGCTACTATGAACCAGTGGCGGCAAAATGATTACCGCCGTGAGTGGCAGGATGCTATGGAACGGCAGCAGATACAGCATCAGTATAATTTAGCCTTTCGCACACAAGGTAAGCGCATCAACTCGAACATTGTGCTCAACTATACAGGTGATAATCTGGGACGTGTGAATGAAAGCAAGAACTCTTTTAGGGCTAGCTATAACGGAGAAATGGATGTGACCAAATGGCTCGACCTCTCTTTTGGGGTAAATCTTATTAGTGAGCGTTCAAAAACGCATGCTTCGGGTGCAAACCTTTATAACGACATCAACAGCTTTGCACCTTATATGAGTATGCGTAATGCCGATGGATCGGTAGCTGCTATGGAGGCAGCCACTTATCTTGGTGAGGAGTCGCTCGGCAACTCGTCGTTAGGACTGAAGGATGAAAGCTATAATTTGCTCAATGAGACGAACCTGAATTTTAGTCGTGAACGTCGTAACAACATCCGCTCCTATGTGCATGCTTCTTTCCACATTCTGCCCGAATTGGTTCTGTCTACCAAGTTTCAATATGAAGACATCATCTACAAAGACGAAACCTATTTGGAGGGACAGAGTTACTATATGCGCCACCTCTACAACCTTGCCACAAGCGATGGCGTGCATCATTTGCCCGAAGGCGGTATGCTCTCTACCAACAACCAAAATGGCGATTATTACACTTTTCGTGTGCAGGGCAACTATGCAAGGACTTTTGCCGAAAAGCATGCGGTAGAGGCAATTGTCGGCTTTGAATATCGCCAGACCCATAACCGTTATGCCAAAAACGTGCTCTTGGGATACGATGACCAAACGCAGACCAATATGAATCACCTTATCAACTTTTATGATTTAAACCAGTTGCAATCGAGTGATTTGGGCACTTCTTATTCACCTGCCGGTGCTTTGCCTTCCGAAGAAGATTTTAAGACGCAAGATGTCTTGCATCGTTTCTATTCGCTTTATGCCAATGCAAACTATACCTACGACTCGCGCTATGCCGCCCAGTTCAGCTATCGTGTAGACAAGACCGACCTTTTTGGCGCAGATCCAAAATATAGAGGACGTCCGCTTTGGTCGGCAGGTGCAAGCTGGAATCTACAGAACGAAGATTTCATGAAAGGTCTGAAGTGGATTGACGTATTGAAACTTCGCGCCAGCTATGGACTCACCGGAAACATAGACCAAAGCGTTTCTTCTTACCTGACTGCTGCCATTGCTGTCAACGATATCAACAGCAGTAAGGGAGCTACTCTCAACACACCGCCCAACGACCAGCTGCGCTGGGAAAAAACAGCTAGCTGGAATGTAGGGGTAGACTTTTCTTTCATCGGCAACAGACTTAGTGGTGGCATTGATTGGTATTATAAAAAGAGTACCGACTTGCTTTCGCTTACTGACATTGACCCTACAACGGGTTGGACTTCGCTCACCATCAACAACGGAAAAGCACGTAACACGGGTGTCGAACTTCAACTCAATGGTGTCATCCTGGATGCCAGAACCACTAACGACGTGGGATTGAATGTCTCCTTGGGTATTGCGCACAATAGTAACAAGATACTAAAGGTGGACCATGCTGCTTCATCGGGTTACGAGGCACTCAATACCATGCATCAAGGAGATCCGATAAATGCTCTTTATTCTTACCGCTTTGCCGGAATGCAGACTGATGAGAGTGGGGTGCAGGCTTATGGATGGTACGATGCAAAGGGGAATGTTCATGCAACCGACGTACAGAATGGTGAGTTTACCACTGCTGATGTTGTTTATTCGGGTTCGCTTGATCCAAAAATCAATATTACTTTCTCACCGGAAATTACGTGGAAGGGCTTCTCGCTTTCGGCTATGTTTGCTTACTATGGCGGACACGTGATGCGTGCCGCCATGGAAGATTGGACTTACGGTGGTTCACAATACGGATACGGCAACTTAGAAGAACCTATGCCTTCGGCATTTGCCAACTACTGGACGGCTACCGACAAAAACACAGGCATTGCTAACGGTTGTACCAGCTTGAGTACCATCGGAAATCCTTATTACATTGACCAAACGGTGGTGAAGGCCGACTTTATGAAGCTCCGTTACATCGTGCTGGGTTATAATTTCCCAAAGAAGATGTGCAAGAAACTTGGCATTGGCAGTATGCGTCTGCGCGCGCAAATGAACAATGTGGCCAAGTGGGTACGTAACGACTTAGGCATAGACCCCGAAGCCGTTGACCCCTATTCGGGCTATGCTATAGCTAAACCTCGTAAGAGTTATGTAATGAGTTTGAGTGTGAATTTTTAAAATACGGAAACAATGAAAACAAATCGATTTCAAGGCTTTAAGACTCTTTTGGTTTTGCCTTTGAGCCTCTTCGCCCTTTTATTTATATCGGGTTGCGACAGTCAACTCGACATCGTTCCCAAAGGACAGTCTACACTTTCCACGGTGGATGATTTGGAGATGCTTCTCAATAATAATCTCTCAATAGGGGTAGCTTACACCGATCTCGGCATCGTATGTAACGAAACGCTGGGGCAATCAATCAATGTGCCTACCGAGCTGTCGCAAACCAATACGTTAAACTATGCCATGCTGGCATGGGACGAAGCGGTAGACCGAGCAAGTTTGTCCCTCACCGACGACCGCTACAACAACGGCTATAAGTTTATCAATTACATGAACACCCTTATCGAAAAAATGTCCGATGCTTCAGGAAGCGACTCCAAGAAGAAGGCTCTTATAGCCGAGGCTCATGTAATGAGGGCTTATCTGCATTGGTTGCTCGTCAACATCTATGCAAAACAATACGATGAGGCCACAGCGCAAACCGATGGAGGTATAGCTTACGTGACAGACCTTAACCTTACTGACACCAAGCAGAAGCAGACGGTGGCAAAGGTGTATGAGAATATCCTAGCCGACTGTAGCGACGAATACATTGATGCTCTGCCCCTGCAAAACAACGATGTGCTGCGTGCCGACCAAGCATGGGGCAATGCCGTTCGTGCCAAGGTGCTGATGCAGATGAAGCGTTATGCCGATGCGTTGCCTTATGCTCGAAAGGCGGTAGAGTTGCGTCCCGAAATAGAAGACCGTTCGTCAGTGCTTACCAATCTTGATTATTTCAACCAACGCCAAAACACCAATAATTTGTTGTATTCCGGAATTATATTCTTTACCTGCACTATCTCGCCTGAAACCGTGGCACTCTTTGAAAAAGGCGACTATGTGAAAGATTATGCTTTTGCCAACGGGCAAACGTCTATGGGTGGAGGAGATGATGACGGTGACGACTACGACGACGATGAGGACTACGACGACGATGAAGAAGTATACAACGCAAAGTGCGAAGCCATTGTTGCAAAGGTAAAAGCCTTCAATCTTATGGCTATGGATGAAGAAATGGGCGATGGCAACGATGAAGAAGACGAGTACATGCCTCTCAATGCTGCTAACCCGAGTTGGAGTTCTCTTTATGGTATGATGCTTTCGGGAGTCATAGGCTCAGAAATGTATTTCAGCATGAATAGCTATGTCAACAGTTATGGCATCACCACCGATCGTATGTATTACACGCTGGCCGAATGTTTGATTCGTACCCGTTCGATTGAAGAGGGGATGGCGCAAATCAATCAAGTGCGAACCTATCGCATTCACCCCGACTATTACACCCCTCTTTCGGCTACTACCGAAGCGGAGGCAATGGAGACGCTGCGCAATGCCAAATGGATAGAATGTATAGGAACCTACGAAAACTTTTTTGACAGCAAGCGTTGGAACACGGAAGAGGCTTACAAACGCACTCTTAACCGGACCATTATGGATATGACAGGTGAGGTGAAAACTTTCTCACTTGCTCCGGATAGTAAATTATGGGTGTTCCCCTTCCCGCAAAACGCTGTCAGACTAAATCCAACTTTAACTCAAAATTATTAATATGAAAACTTTCCCGCGTTTAGCATTATTGCTCTGCATGGCATTTGCCTCTACAATGGCTCATGCTCAACTTCTTACAATCTCCGTGTCTGATACGACCGGATTGTCTAATGGTATGATTTTAGCACCAGGTGGTGATTTTCAACCACTGACTTTTGTAAATAAAAAATTGTCTTATGATCGTGATAAGCTGAAGCCTTTTACCACCGTTTCCATCCTATCGCCTAGTGGCTTTATGTTTAGTGCTGTGGTAGAACCGGGACAGACTCTACAGATGAAATTGTCAAAGAAAGGCGATCTCTGGAAAGCCGATTACAAAGGTAAAAACAGGGATGCCTGTGTTTTTCAAAACGAGTTTGGGCGCATGAGTGCCCGCGGATGGGAAAACATTGAATTCGATGAATATGGCGAAGAGGTCCTGACCTTTAAAAAATCGTTTGACTTTGACACGGAGTCGGCCCGTGTAGACAAGCAATATGCGCTCTGCAAGAAATTGGCTGCTAAGATTCAGCCGGTCGAATTGAGTCAGGAATATCTGAAAAAGGTGGAGGCAACTCTTCTTTCAAGTCGATTTGCGATGGCGAATGCACGGGAGCAAATGGCTGGGCGTGATCCCATGAAAAGTGCTTCCGTACAAGCTATTTTAAAGCAAGTCAATCCCAATAGCGAAGACGAGAATGAACGTGGCTTGACTGTTCCTTTCCTTAAATCAAAACTGTCAACTACAAAAGAAGACCTTGACCAAACGGCTTATGGCATTGAGTTTGCACAGACGATAGATAAATATGTGAGTAATGAGAAGATACGGCACATTCTATTCAACGAATTGGCTTCGTCTATGTTCAACACGGATGGCAGTAAGCATACTCTCGATATAGATAAGTTCTGGAGTGTCTATACAAAGCTGGCCGATCAAGAATTGATAACCTATTATCAGGATGCAATTGATTCGCATCATGCCACCACAAGCGGGGCCATTTGTCCTGATGAGAGCTTTGTGGATTTGCAGGGTAACAAACACTTGCTTTCTGAATTTTTCAACAAAGGCAAGTATCTCTTTATTGATATATGGGCCACGTGGTGTATCCCCTGCTGTGCTGAGATTCCTTTTGTAGAAAAGCATGTTCAGCATTACAAAGACAATGATAAGATTCAGTTTATCTCGATAAGCATCGACCACAATCATGAGGCGTGGAAAAAGAAACTCAAAAAAGACAATCCACAGTGGCAGCAGTTCATTTCCTCAAACAAAGAAGAAATAAACAAACTGATGAAAGATTGGGGTATCATGGGCATTCCTCGTTTTGTGATTATCAGTCCGGATGGAACTATCAATCAGGCATCCGCCTTTCGTCCAAGCGACGATAAATTCTATGAGTTATTGGATGCCATTATTCATTAAGTCCACATCAGAAGCCTCTTTTGCGTGATTAGAATGCCCAAGAGGCTTCTGATGTGAAAATGCTAAACCAAGGATCGTTGTATATAGGATTGATGAAAGTCTAAGGATGATGGTGAGGCATACCTCCTGACTTTATCCATTTGTTCCTCCGTTTTCTTACAAATCATCTCCTTTAGTCCGTCAGTTCAAGAAGCGTTTTGATGGTTCGATTGTAATCAGTCCGAAATATAGCCTTGTCATGGGGCAGCCTGTTTCCGGTAAATCTATTTATACGGCATCCATTCGGGGCTTCGTCAGTTGAATGTTGAAGAATCAGGTTCGCCCTTTCACCTTGTCCGCAACCTGTTGATTATGATAGAGATATGGGTGAATGCGAATGCGAAAAGAGCGTTCTTTCAGCTTTCGCCCCTTTCACCTGTTTCTCCATCTTTATCGCCTTCGGATTTAGGATGATGAGCAAGCCTGTATGGTCAGCTTGATGGATATATGGTTGACGTGATGTGTATTAATGCCTATCACGTCAACCATTAATACTCGCCCGCCCAACTATTAATACTTGTCATCTCGACTATTAATGGCTGTCGTCTCAACAATTAATACTTGTCGTCTCAGCAATTAATGCCTGTCCGCCCAACAATTAATGCCTAATTAGTTAACAATTAGTATTCGCTGCGGCATGCAAAGCCATAATCATGCTTCTTGTCACAAAATCATTAGCTTTACGATACCCAAAGCATGGCTTTATGATATCCAAATCATCGCTTATTCCTTTGTTGAAAAAATTGCGGGTGAAGGAGGACTTGTCAGAAAAATGAGAATGATGAGAAAAATGGGAAAGATGAGAATTAGACTGAGGTCGTAGACTGAAGCGTAGGAATGTGTATTTGGTCGAAATAGAAGAAATAGGGAAATGAGGTGAAGGCGTTGAAGGGATTAAATGTAAGCGTCTCCGCGATTCTATCTTGTCGCCCTTTTTTCATTCTTATATTTTTGCTATGTATAAAAATGAAGCATTATGGATTTA
>DXOJ01000776.1 GCA_019412865.1 Bacteroides sp.
ACAACTTCTTTGTCATTTTAGGTATAAATTAAATGTTTGTAATTGAAATATCGTCTATTTGCCAACCTCCTTCTGCTCACACAGAAAAAGTAACGCAAAGATATTAATTCTTAATATAATTATATAGATAAGGGGGCGATTTTATCATAATTTAATGAAATAACTCCTCTTTTTCTTTCCGGTACTTGATATTTCGCGGGTGATGCTCAATAATCTCACTACGAAGCATGTTGCGGTCAATGTGTGTATAGATTTCCGTTGTCGCAATAGATTCATGTCCGAGCATGCATTGAATGGCTCGCAAATTGGCTCCACCTTCCAGTAAATGAGTGGCGAAGGAATGCCGGAAAGTGTGCGGACTGATGTTTTTGGTAATGCCTGCTTTTTCCGCTAATTCTTTTATCATGTGAAAGATCATAATCCGGGAAAGTCCTTTACCTCTCCGCTGGCTGACAAAAACGAAATCCTCATGCCCTTTTTTTACTTCAATTTGATTACGGTCTGGTATGTAAAGTTTTATTTCATTAATGGCTCGTGGAGAGATGGGGACGAGGCGCTGTTTGCTTCCTTTTCCTTCTACTTTGATAAAACCTTCATCAAAATAGAGGTCGGACAGCTTGAGAGTGACAAGCTCCGATACGCGAAGTCCGCAACTGTATAATGTCTCTAAAATAGCTCTGTTTCGCTGTCCTTCAGCTTTGCTGCGGTCGACGGCGGAGATAATCCGGTCAATTTCCTCCACAGTCAGTACTTCGGGAAGTTTGAAACCTATTTTAGGGCCTTCTAATAGTTCACTGGGATCTGCTTCCAGATAGTTTTCGAGGATGAGGAAACGGAAAAATGATTTGATTCCTGATAAGATGCGGGCTTGTGAACGGGGATGAATGCCGATGTCATGTAATCCGGCCGCAAAACGTTGAAGATCGGACAGGCATACGTCCAATACGTAAATCCCTTCCAATGTCAGAAAGCTCATCAGTTTGTCCAGATCCGTCAGATAGGCATCCAGCGTATTAAGAGATAAGGACTTTTCCAGTTTGAGATACTGCTGATACTTCCTGATTATCAGCTCTTGTTGTTCCTTCTTATGCTTTTTTTCGTTGATTTCCATTTCTTTTTTCTACCTTTGCACATTCTTTCAGATACAAAGGTATAAAAAAACAGGATTGCGCGATGAAGATACAAATTATTAATGGCCCGAATATTAATCTGTTGGGTAAGCGTGAACCTTCCATTTACGGAAGCGTTACATTTGAAGATTACTTGGCTGATCTTCGCAAAAGATACGTTGACGTGGAGATCGACTATTTTCAATCGAACATCGAGGGAGAAATGATAGACTGCATACAGCAGGTGGGATTTGATGTGGATGGTATAATCTTGAATGCAGGTGCGTATACACATACTTCCATAGCTTTGCAGGATGCTATTCGTTCTGTGACATCTCCGGTGATTGAGGTGCATATTTCCAATGTGCATAGTCGCGAGTCTTTCCGGCACGTATCGATGATTGCTTGTGCTTGTAAAGGAGTGATTTGTGGCTTTGGCCTAAATTCGTACCGTTTGGCTTTGGAGGCTTTATTGGATAGATAATAAATAAGGTAATAATATATAATAGGTAGAAAGACTATGTTATTGAAACAGACTAAGATTGTGGCTTCCATCTCGGATAGACGTTGTGATGTGGATTTTATAAAACAGTTGTTTGAAGCTGGGATGAATGTAGTGCGTATGAATACAGCGCATGCTAGCCGTGAAGGTTTTGAAGCTTTGATTGCAAATGTACGTGCTGTGTCCAACCGTATTGCGATTTTGATGGATACAAAAGGTCCGGAAGTTCGTACGACGGCTAATGCAGAGCCGATTCCATATAAAATAGGAGAGAAAGTAAAGATTGTAGGTAATCCGGATTTGGAAACAACTCGTGAATGTATTGCTGTTTCATACCCGAACTTTGTGTCCGATCTGAATATCGGTGGTATGATCCTGATTGATGATGGTGATCTGGAACTGGAAGTTATTGATAAGACTAACGATTATTTGTTGTGTGAAGTCAAGAACGATGCTACTTTGGGAAGCCGTAAGAGCGTAAATGTTCCGGGTGTTCGCATTAATCTTCCGTCATTAACGGAAAAAGACCGTAACAATATTCTTTATGCTATTGAAAAGGATATTGATTTTATCGCTCATTCTTTTGTACGCAATCGTCAGGATGTGCTTGATATACGTGAAATTCTGGATGCTCATAATAGTGATATTAAGATTATTGCTAAGATTGAGAATCAGGAAGGGGTAGATAATATTGATGAAATTCTGGAAGTGGCAGATGGTGTAATGGTGGCCCGTGGTGACTTGGGTATTGAAGTTCCACAGGAACGTATCCCGGGAATCCAGCGTGTATTGATTCGCAAATGTATTTTGGCAAAGAAGCCGGTAATCGTTGCTACTCAGATGCTCCATACGATGATAAATAACCCTCGTCCGACTCGTGCGGAAGTGACTGATATTGCTAATGCAATCTACTATCGTACAGATGCATTGATGTTGAGTGGGGAAACTGCTTATGGTAAGTATCCGGTAGAGGCAGTGAGGACAATGACTAAGATTGCTGCCCAGGCTGAAAAAGATAAATTGGAGGAAAATGATATCCGTATTCCATTGGATGAGAATAGTAATGATGTTACGGCATTCCTTGCTAAACAGGCAGTGAAGGCTACTTCTAAACTAAAAATACGTGCCATTATTACTGATAGCTATAGTGGACGTACTGCCCGCAATCTGGCAGCTTTCCGTGGAAAATATCCGGTGTTGGCTATTTGTTATAAAGAAAAGACGATGCGTCATTTGGCTTTGTCTTATGGTGTGGAAGCTATCTATATGCCGGAATTGGCTAACGGACAGGAGTATTACTTTGCAGCATTGCGCCGTTTGTTGAAAGAAGGTCGTTTACAGCCTTCTGATATGGTTGGTTATTTGAGTAGTGGTAAGGCGGGAACGAAAACATCATTCCTTGAAATTAATGTAGTGGAAGATGCATTGGAGCATGCAGGGCAGACTGTATTGCCTAATAACAACCGCTATCTGTAATTTGTAAGAGCTAGTTTTATGCAGGAAACCGAATCGATAGACGAATATATTTTGCAGCATATTGATCCCGAGAGCGATTATTTAAAATCGCTCTACCGGGACACACATGTAAAACTGCTCCGTCCTCGTATGGCTTCCGGGCATTTGCAGGGACGGATGCTGAAAATGTTTGTAGAAATGATTCGGCCCCGTCAGATATTGGAAATAGGAACGTATAGTGGCTATTCTGCCCTTTGTCTGGCGGAAGGTCTGGCCGAAGGTGGAATGTTGCATACGTTTGAGATCAATGATGAACAAGAGGATTTTACCCGTCCATGGTTGGAAAAATCACCATTTGCCGATAAAATTCGTTTTTATATAGGTGATGCTTTAGAACTTGTTCCGCGTTTAGGTGTTACCTTTGATATGGCTTTTATTGATGGTGATAAGCGTAAGTACATTGAATATTACGAGATGACGTTGGCGCATCTATCTGCAGGCGGATATATCATTGCTGATAATACTTTGTGGGACGGTCATGTTCTCGAACAGCCTCGCAACACGGATGCACAGACGATTGGTATAAAAGCCTTCAATGATTTGGTGGCGGAAGATGTGCGAGTGGAAAAAGTGATATTGCCTTTACGTGACGGGTTAACGATTATAAGAAAAAAGTAAGATAAAAGAGTAGATTTATGGAAACAACCAGACAGAATAAGATATCTCGCCTGTTGCAGAAAGAACTAAGTGAGATATTCCTGCTTCAAACAAAGTCCATGCCGGGCACATTGGTCTCTGTTAGTGCAGTTCGTATCAGTCCTGATATGAGTATTGCCCGTGTTTACCTCAGTGTTTTTCCTTCGGAGAAAGCGGAAGAGATGGTGAAGAATATCAATAACAATATGAAATCCATTCGCTATGAACTTGGAACTCGTGTGCGTCACCAGTTGCGCATCATTCCCGAGCTGAAATTCTTTGTGGATGATTCATTGGATTATATTGAGAAAATAGATTCATTGCTGAAGTGAAATAATTCATTGCAGAGGTGAACTTTCCTTTTTATATAGCCAGGCGTTATCTTTTCTCAAAAAAAAAGCATAACGCTATTAATATCATATCCGGTATTTCCGTATGTGGGGTAGCCCTTGCTACACTTGCTTTGGTTTGCACTCTTTCCGTTTTTAATGGTTTTCAGGATATGGTGGCCAGCTTTTTTACGGCTTTTGATCCGCAGTTGAAAATTACGGTCCGTGAAGGAAAAGTCTTTGATGCACAAGATGAACGGATTCGTGCCGTTTGTGCGCTTCCTGAAGTGGAGGTGTTTACAGAGACGCTCGAAGAGAATGCAATGGTGCAATACAAGGACCGTCAGGCTATGGTTGTACTAAAAGGGGTGGAGGATAATTTTGAAGAACTGACGGCCATAGACAGCATACTTTATGGCGCGGGAGAATTCGTTCTTCATGATTCGATCGTGAATTATGGCGTCATGGGAGTGGAATTGGTTGCGACCTTGGGAACTGGTTTGGAGTTTGTCGATCCTCTTCAGGTATATCTTCCCAAGCGAAATGTCAAAGTGAACATGGCAAATCCCGGCGCTTCTTTTAACCGTGATTATCTGTATTCTCCAGGTGTCGTATTTGTGGTGAATCAGCAAGAATATGATGGAAAATATATTCTGACTTCTCTCGATTTTCTTCGTCAGCTTCTGGATTATACAACAGAAGTCTCTGCGATGGAATTGAAATTGAAACCTAATGTAAATACTTCATCGGTACAATCTAAAATAGAAAACATACTAGGTGATGATTTTGTTGTTCAGAATCGTTATCAGCAACAGGCAGATGTTTTCCGTATTATGGAGATAGAGAAACTAATCTCTTATTTGTTCCTCACTTTTATTTTAATGATAGCCTGTTTTAATGTGATAGGCTCTCTTTCTATGTTGATCTTGGATAAGAAGGATGATGTAGTAACTTTGCGGAGTCTTGGAGCTAATGATAAACTCATCTCCCGAATATTCCTCTTTGAAGGACGTCTCATTTCTCTTTTTGGCGCTATCTCCGGTATTGCCCTGGGCTTAATCCTATGTTTTATCCAACAGAAATTCGGTATAATTTCATTGGGAGGCGGTGGTGGTACTTTTGTTGTAGATGCCTATCCTGTCAGCGTTCATGCTTGGGATGTGGTACTTATTTTTATCACCGTTTTGGCAGTCGGATTCCTTTCTGTGTGGTATCCTGTACGTTATTTAAGGAAGAGGCTTTTATAAATCAATATTTGGGTCTTTCAAAAGTTCCGATGCTTTCTGATTGCTAAAAGCATTACTTTAAGTGACCATACAGGAAATGTTGAGAACATACCCTTCACTCTTCACCTTTTCTTCGAAATCCTTTATTCATCAGCGATAGCGGGTGAAGGGGCACTCCTTCACCTCGTATTTAATTAGAAAAATGAATTGTACCGGATGCAAATGCATGAATGATGATTGAGTCATTCTTTTATGTAATTTAGTAATAGCTTACATGTAGTCTATTACTGGAT
>DXOJ01000777.1:0-3027 GCA_019412865.1 Bacteroides sp.
AATAAAAAACTATATCAAGAGGAACAAGAAAAGCAGACTGCTTTGAAACAGCAGGAAGCAGAAGATAGCTTCTATCAAAAGCTGGCAGATGGTTTTGACGCGAATATCTTGATTGTAGGAGATTCCATTGGCGAAGGTGCTGGTACGGAGACGAATGGGCAACAGTGGTTTAAACAGTTGCAGGCATATCTCCAGAACGTAAATAAAGGCAAAGTTTCGGTAACCAATGTATCTATGGGTGGAAATACCTCTTACGCCGGTTATGTTCGGACAATGGTTTTGAATGACGATGTGGACTATGATCTGGCAATTATCTGTTATGGTCAGAATGATAGAACAGATGGCTTCTCCACGAACTACGAGTCCATCATCCAAGCCATCAGAACTAAGTACCCAGATTGCTCTATCATTTCTATCTTGGAATCTTCCCAGCGTGAGTATACGGAGAAGATGACCACTATTCAAAGTATCTGTGAGCACTACTCTATTCCAGTAGCGGATACGATTGCAGCTTTCAACAATTCTGGCAAAGCCTATGAAGACTTGTCCGATGATGGTGTTCACCCGAATGATACAGGACAGGAAATCTACTTTGAGACTGTCAAGGCGGTCATTGATGATAACGTAGTTGCTTCTACTGGAAAGATGAAAGACACTGATGTGATCAATGCTGATGTGCATAAGTTCGACAACTTTGTCTGGTACGATGCAAGTTCGGATTTTGAGCAGGTAGATGATACTACCTTTACCATTAGCACAAGTGCGTCTGGCATACTGGGTATCGACTATACCTACGAATCCGGAGATAACAAAGCAGATATCTATGTAGATGGAGAGCTGTTTGAATCCCCAACGGTAACATTTGATTATGACTCCTCTCAGAGACATATCCTAGTAGTCAGCGATGACTGCACCGTGAAGAACGAAATTAAGGTAGTGTTTACCAGTAAAGAGCAGGCCGATGGCTTCAAAGGAATGTACTTTAGCTGGGAGTAAACGCTTTCGCAGAAAGAAGGGGTATATTTATGGAAATACAGTAAACGTCAAATCCTGCGCCTTGGCTAATTGATCTTTTTATGCCACACTCTAAATGACACGAAAAAACTATTAGTTTTTTAGAGGAGGCTAAAGCGCATGGACCAATTAACTCACACTGTCCGCAGGTCGAACTGGATAAACATTATTCGACAGTGCCAGGACAGACCGGCAGGCACTACGGCAAAGCAGTGGCTTGCTGAAAATGATATTTTAGGGTTCCGGGATTTTTGTGATAGCTACGACCAGATATTGGAAGAAGAATCCGTTCAGGTCTGAATCGCTGATATGTCAAGCGGAAAAGCCGTGGACGATGGATACAGAGGCGTTCATGTGTATTATCAAAAGAGTGGAAAACACTATCCTATAGAAATTCAGTTTAATACACTGTTTGACAGACAGCTGAATAACTGGCTCCACGGTTACCTGTATAAGAAAGATTATTCGATAGAGACAGGATGTATCCTGCGTGAAAAGTATGAGAGTGGATTGATTCGGAATGAACATGAATTTAAGGAGGTGCTGAATAATGTGTTATCTGGTAGCGAAAGATCGTGATGCACATGGCTGTTTTGCTCTGAAAACAACGCATGGAAAGCATCTGGTAGAATTAAAGAGGGAATTGAATAAGGTCGTTGGTTATAAGGGAATACAGCTTGTAACAATCAGCAGGCCAACAGCATATGGCGAATATGCACCTTATCATTTTGTGGATACAGAGCAGGAGTTTCAGACTATCGTCAAGGAACTTCGCCCATGAGAAAATCATGCCGTGTGGACAAACGAAACTTCAGGAGTTCACACGGTATATTTTGAAGGATGTCATATAGATTGTGATGGAAATAGAAAAGGATAATATGGGAGAGAAAAGAGCATATAAACCACGGAAGCCCGGCGGCGGTCGAAAGAAGCTGAAGCCGGAGTTCAATGCCGGAAAGAACCTGAAAGAGCAGATGGAAAGTGCTGTGGCGCTTTATGATTCTGAGATGTCCTTGCAGGCCATTGCCGATGAGCTGGGATTAAATCCAATCAAGGTACGGAAGCTACTCATCACGGCCGGTGTGTATGAGTCGGATGTGGCGGAGAAGGTGCAGGACGCTTTTGAAAAGTACCGGGAAACACAAGACTATAAAACCGCATTGCTATCAACCGCAGCAGCCCTTGACCTTTCCAAAGCATCCATCACCTCGTACCTGCCTTATAAAAAAGGCGTGTACTTTCCAGGTACGGAAAAAGAGAAGATTAGTGTTGGAGCAGAGCGGCAGCGGAGATACAGAGCAATGAAGCGATGGAGGGCTGATCCGACAGAAGAAAACTTCTGGAGCGTAGTTGTGGCCTATGCTGGGGTAAAATTTAAAACCTATTCCGGCTTGCCGTTTTCTTATGAGGTACGCAAAGGTAAGAACGGCGAATACACAAAGGAGCTCTGGATCGACCGCAGAAAGAACAGCAAAAGTCTGGCATGGAGCTCGGTGCTGCTGGCACTGGGAAATAGGAAAGAGAAAGTAGTGGATAGGCCAAAGGCTCTGGGGGATATCCGAGGCGTAACTTACATATTCGGAATGTTCTACCGATTCGGCCTGATCGATGTACCAGACGAAGTGCAGGAGAAGATGAAGCATCCGAAGCAAAAGACTGATAAGCAATGAAAAATTTAAGGTGACTGGCGCCCGCCGTGAGCACAGTGGCAGTACGTGGACTTGTTGACTTGCTATTTGACCTGCTAAATGGTAAAATCAATGCACAATGGGTGAGTTGTAGCCTTTTATAAGAGACAGCTCCAGAAAGGAGTTTGAACTGCATGGGAAGATTTGTTAATCCAGATAACAGTGCATTTCAAGTTGCTCTGAATTCCAGAATATACGTGGATAAGACCGGACTGATCAATTTTACCAATAGCGTTCTTGATACGATGGATGGCTATATTTGCAATAGTCGTCCTCGGAGATTTGGAAAGTCATATGCAGCTAATATGCTGGCGGCGTATTATAG
>DXOJ01000777.1:3037-4825 GCA_019412865.1 Bacteroides sp.
TATAGCAAGGGTTGCGATTCGGAGAAAATGTTCTCTGGTCTGGAAATAGCAAAAGCATCAGATTTTAAGCGGCACCTCAATAAGTACGATGTGATTCATATTGATATTCAGTGGTTTCTTGCCAACTGCGGAAACGCTGATGAAGTGGTTCCATTTATCACTAAAAGCGTATTGGATGAGCTTCGGGAAATCTACCCGGGAACTCTTCCGGCAGAGGGGGTAAGACTTCCGGACGCTCTATCACGAGTCAAAGAAAGAACCGGTCAAAAGTTCATCATCATTATTGATGAATGGGATGTTCTGATTCGAGACGGTGAAATGAGCGAAACCATTCAGGATGAGTACATTAACTTCCTGCGTGGGATGTTCAAGGGAACTGAGCCGACAAAATATATCCAACTTGCTTATCTTACGGGAATTCTGCCAATAAAAAAGGAAAAAGCTCAGTCTGCGGTAAATAATCTTGACGAGTTCACAATGCTTCAGGCGTTCGGATTGGCACCGTATATTGGCTTCACTGAAAATGAAGTGAAAGACCTCTGTAAAGAGTACAACAGAGATTTTGAAAAAGTGAAGAAATGGTACGATGGATATTTACTGGATGGCTATCAGGTCTATAATCCCAAAGCAGTTGTTAGCCTGATGACAAAAGGAAAGTTCAGAAGTTATTGGTCGGAAACTGGCTCGTATGAGGTTGTGGTTCCGTTGATTTGTATGAACTTTGACGGATTGAAAACGGCTATTATTGAGATGCTATCTGGCGCAGAGGTCGAGGTCAACACAGCAAGCTTTAAGAATGATCCAGCGAAAATTCAGAACAGGGATGACGTTATAACTTATCTGATTCATCTGGGCTATCTTGGATACAACGAAGAAAATGGAACAGCCTTTGTGCCAAATGAGGAAATTCGCCAGGAGTTGAGCACGGCGGTACGAAATAGCCATTGGAATGAGATGATTACATTCCAGCAGGAATCCAGAAAACTGCTTATGGCGACATTGACGAAGGATGAAAAAAATGGAGAAAAGCAATGAAAACAGCTCTTGTAACGGGAGGCAGTTCCGGCATCGGACGCAGTACGGCCGCGGCACTGAAAAATGCTGGGTTTGCAGTCTATGAATTCAGCCGCCGAAATGTACCGCAGGACGGAATAAAACACATCAGCGTGGATGTGACCGATGAAAATGCGGTTCAGAAGGCAGTAGGCGAGATTCTTTCGGAAGCAGGGAAGCTACTCCGCCAGCAAAGCGGCGATTTCCTCGTACTCCTGCGCGCTGGACAATGAGGTAAAGCCTTATGGTATTCAGGTGACAGTTGTTGAGCTGGGTGATATCCACACAGGCTTCACGCAGGCACGGCAGAAGGTAATCGTTGGCGACAAGGAATACGGAGGCAGAATCTCACGCAGTGTTAGTCAGATGGAGAAAGACGAGCAGAATGGCGCGAACCCGGAAGTGATCGGTGCATACATCGCGAAAATCGCAGAGAAGAAGTGCAAGCCGATTTGTGTGGCAGGAGCGCAGTACAAGTTCCTTAGCCTGCTCTGCAAGCTGCTGCCCTGCGGTATTCGAGGAAAAATCGTTGGAGCGATATACGCGAAATAGCACCACGGTTGGATATACTGTATGATCAGAGCGATATATAACTGTGAAGGAGTGGGACAACGGATACCTTGTTGTTATGGCAAAGTATAAGTACAACAATAAACCGGAAGAAGAATACATGACAATAGAATGCTCGCAGAGCGTGCATTCTATTGTTTTAGGATCTGTCTCTTATACACATCT
>DXOJ01000778.1 GCA_019412865.1 Bacteroides sp.
GTCTTCGTCAACCATATTTAAAATTTCCTGAATATTCATATTACATTATTATTTTTATACCTGTTTATTATTCTTTCTTAGTTTTGGGCTTGTCTTATTGCGACAATGCGGGCATTATAGGGCTCTTGCATACTATCGGGCAATTCCTCCAACAATCCGTGAAGTTGGTCGATCAATTTTTCTGCCTGTTTGATGTTGCCTGTTTGAAACATATAATCAATCAATTCAATGCCGATGGATATCCTGTATAAAAGGTCGTTGCTCTCATCTTTCAGTAGTTTCATAGCAGAATGTACCAACTGTGTGGCATCCATTTCGCTACCGGACAAATAGAGTGCGAGAGCTTTGTGGATAGTCATAGGGGAGATTCCTGTATCGGTTTTGTCAGCTTCGTAACGATTGAAGGCGTCCAGAGCTTCCTTGATATGCCCTGTGTCAAGAAGTATCTTACCGAGAACTTTGTCAATTTCGGGCAATGTGGAAATTGACGGATCTTGCTCTATGGCATTTTCCAGCATCTGAAGAGCCTCTTGCGGGTGGCTTAATGCATTGTAACACTTGGCCAGTGGTACGATGAGATTGGGTTTGTAAGTCAGGTTAGTTTCATAGAGCGGTAGGGCTTTATGATATTGCGTGGTGTCGCAGTAGGCATTTGCTATCGTTATCTCTATTTGGCTCTTTATTTCGTCGGAAGGAGGTTGTGATTCAGCCTTCTGTAACAAGTTGAGCCCTGCTGTGATTACCCTGTGCGGATTATCCAAAACGGCGTCCATTGTTATTCTTCGTAAACTAATCTGATAATATCCGTCTACGGTTATTCCACTGTTTGCGGCTATTTCTTCAAGAAAAGAGATGTACAGTTGATGTGTTGTATTATACATGCCTAAGCTGATTGTATAATCCATCAGAACAATTACTGCACTTTCGAGATCGATCCGGTAGTTTTGGTCATCAAACGATTCGTCTTCTTGTTTTAGATGTTCAATCGACGTACCGATTCCATTGCTTGCACTTTGGTGTGATTGCTTGTATTCTTCGTTATCGCTGGAGAGGACATAAACAAATTCGAAGCATCGGAGGATGACTTGCCAATATACAGCATCTTGTTTGGTTATGGCCTGCGCTATGTTGTTCAGGCATGCTATCGTTTTCTTGTTGTAGAAGCCATACAAACTTAGCAAGCATCGTATTTCATGCCAGTAGCTCATTTCTGCCTGCTCGAAATTACCTCGATTCCAATTGAATTCGGCCATGTCTTTGAATACCCGTTCGGCCACAGCATCATTATCATTTTGGATAGCGATGTCGGCTGCCATACGATAGTATTCTTCTGCTTGGTCTTCTTCCTTTTTCATTTCCATTGAATAAGCCAGATAGCGATAAATCAGGCTTCGGGCTACTGACATTTTTTCAATCCCCTTTTGGTTGCAATGATGAAGGGCACGATTGAACATGTCGACGGCTCTTTCAAAATAACCCGTCTGAAAGGCGTCTCTCCCTTGTCGGAAGGTTTCGGTCAATGCCGGATCATCTATACCGATGTAGGTTGCAAATTCTTCGATTTCGGCATTTGCATTGGCTGTTTGCTTTTCATTGGGTTGGTCATTGGCCGAATCTTCTGTATTTTCATTTGCCTGTTTCAGTTGGTCAACTGTGTCCTTGTACTGCCTGGCCATCTGATCGTTGGGACCGAACAGGGCGGAGCGTATCTCCCAGGCTTTTTCAATGTGTTCGATTGCCTTGTCTATGTGTCCTAGTCTGAAACATATTGCACCGTAATTATTGTTCGCATAGGCAGCTGCTTCATCCTGACTTTTATCGCATTCTTCCAACAAAGCAAGTGATTTTTCGAGTGCAACTGCGGCGTCTTTGAAACGATTGAAAGTGTTGTATGCTGCGGCCAGATAGGAGTATGAGGCAGCCTCTTTTTCCAGGTTATCCATATTATGCCAGGTTTCGGCTCCTTTCAGATAATAATGTTCCGAAAGCTTTTCATCATTTAGGACGAGATAGACTTTACCCAGATTGTCATACATGGTAGCAGCCAGTTTTGAGTCTGTTTGTTTTAATGTTTCGAGTAGACTGATGCACTCCAATGCTGTGTTGAGAGACAGGTCAGGTTGGTTGGCCCGAAGATAGATGGAGGCCTGGCTGTTCAGTAGCTCGGCCAGCGTCATGTCACGGTCTCCAATCTTTTGGTAAATATCTATCGCATGTCTCATATATTCGGTCGCTTTGGGATAGTTTCCACTATACATCTCAATTTCTGCAAGCGAGTGATATTCTTCTTGGGTATGCGTATTTTCATCTCCTAATATGTGCTGATATATCGTAAGGGCTTTTTCGGCATACTCTCTGGCTTGGTCAAAATCTTGTTCCATGCGGCATTCGAGTGCATAATTATGATATGCGATGGCTACATCAATGTCATTCTCACCTTTGAGACTGACATATATGTCCTGACTTTTCAGACGATATTCCTTAGCAAGTTCTTCTTCACCAAGCAACCTGTATATACCGGCGAGATTATCGTATGCTACGGCAATATCATCATGCATGTCCGGCAGGATGGATTTGCGCATCTTAAGGACCTTTTCGAGGATCAGCTTCGCTTTTTCCAATGCGTCCTTATCAACCGGATTTTGTGATTCGCCGATACTGTGGTATACATCAGCGATGTTACACAGGTAAGATGTTATTTTCAGGTCATCTTCTCCGTAAGCATGGACTGCAAGTGATAATCCTTCCCTATATTCCTTTAACGCTTGGATGTACTCTTTTTTGCGAATACAGATCATACCGGCCAGATTGTGGAACGAGCAGCGTTCTTCACTGGTATCGCCGTCGGCCATCTGGTCGCACATACGGATTAGGAATTCTACCAGTTCGTAGGCTGCATCCAAATCATCCAGATAAGAAATACAGATGTTGGTCAGCCGGATAACGTCATTGCGGAACATCTGCCAATAAGCCCATTGTAGCATAACTGCCATTTCTGCTTTTTCAGCCATACTTCCCATAATCTGTTCAATATAGGCTTGTGAAATTTTATATTTTGAAGCATCGGCTTGTTTTAGTGTACGCCAGTAAAGTATGAATTCATGAATGTTGTTGGTGCTAAACTGTCGGCTCATATAACCGAGTGTTGAAATACATTCGTGGAGCTCGTCCCATTTTTCGGCGTGATAAAGTTGATAGGGGAGTTCCTCCATCTTGCGGAAGTTGTTGTTTTCTTCGCGATTGAAATAGTCTATTATGTTCTGTCTTAATTGTACTTTTCTTTCGCTGTTAAGGTATTTCTGTTCAATAGCCTGTCGTATCATGTCGTGTGCAAAAACCACTCGTCCGTCCCTAATCATTAGGTGGGCCGTGTTTGCACAATAGAATTGAGACCAGTAGAGCGACGGGATGTTGCTAATTGCAATCAGTTCTGTTTCAGATAATCCATCTTTGGATAATGCTATCAGTGACAGCAAGTCTGATGTTAGTGAGGGGTAAAGTGGGGTGTTGTATATTTGCTCTTTGCGCTGTAATAGTCTGTCAAAAAATGAGTTGATGTCTGGCAGGTTAGTCATTTGGTTGATGAAGCTGGTCAGGCTGTCGAAATTTCCGAAACATCTGATTTCCTCAAGTAATGACATCAGTACCATGGTGTTGTCTGTAATGTCACTGCCTTTGAGTATCATGGTCAGTTGTTGTTCGGACAGCCGCTTACGATAACGATCGAAAAAGTCTACAATCAGTTTCTTGCGTTGGTCGAGCAGTAAGGGGTAGACTGTTATTACAGGGTATTTCCGTTTTTTGAATACCTGCATGGTTTTATCTTCCTCGATAGTTGAAAAGATTATTTTTACATTGTCCGGGAAGTCAGGCAACCAGTTTAATAGTTTTGTTCTATGATTCCGGTCCGAAAGTTGATTGGCGCCGTCCAAAACGATCAGTAAAGGTTTTTGTCCGGCAATTAGTTGGGCCCTCAAGGCTAGTTTCTGGTAATCTATATTATCTGTATCGGTAGCATTGTGTTCGATTTGTCGGTCGTTTTCCTCCATCTGCTCAAGTCCGTATAGTGAGTCTATCTGGGTGGTTATATGCTTCGCAATATCCGTTGTGTCCAAACTCTGCGATGAGTTGGCGCTAAAGTGTGCTACCACATTCCACCGACCATCTTCCATGATATTTTTAAGCCAATAAGCCAAAAGGGCACTCTTACCCATACCGCTTTCTCCGGTAATCACCAGATGCTGGTTGGGTGTATCGTTTAGAAACTTGTCCAGGTAGGAGATATAAGCTTTATTGGGTATATAATTATCCGATTTGTTATCCAGAAAAGCTTGTAGTTTCTGTCTTTCGTGTACGGTAGGATCCTCGACTTTATTTTTGGGGAAAAGGTGGTCGAGTAATGTTTTGAATTCCGATTCCACTTGTTCACCCAATTGTTCGGGGGAACAGTAATCATAGGTGTTATATCTTTTGTTATTTCTTACTGTTTCTTTTAACTGCGCCTGTCTTGGATCGGTTTCTATTGTCTTTTCATCCGTTTTTCGTATATAGAACGAAGCATAGACCGGTTCGAGCGACCGGAGTACGCCATATTGAATTTCAATTTCCGTAATACTCATTCCACGATCGAGGTCAGCAGCAAGCCATTCATATCTGTCAGGCATGGCCTGGTGTTCAATGAGTGTTTCTTTCGATGGACACCAACCGTATCTTTCTCCTAATAATCCGATGAAAAACGGGTGTGAATTCCGTATCTCGTCCAAACATATTTCCACCACTTTGCTTGACTTTGCTTCTTCTTCGGTGATTCCCCATCGCAGATCGACTTCAGTCAGTGTGACATTGCGTTCGTAGGCAATCTGTCGCAGTCTTGGAAAAACTTTGGTAACCAGCATATCTCTTTCGCTCTGCATGTCTTGAAAGGTGGATGAAATAAATATCCTGATGTTCCTTGATTTTTGAAATTTGTTTTTCATGGTGGTATATGTATTAATCTGATTTCTACAAATTGTCGGATGGAATCTGGAACTTATAAAAAAGCTCATTTATTGTATAGGCTGATACATCATACTTTTTTGTATTATCATCTAATTCCGAGATTTTAAATCTTGTTGCCCTTTAATACAAACATAGGGAAAAACTTTGATTTATTATAGCAATCTTGTAAAAAAGTTAGATTTTGCACTTCGATTTTTAAAAACACGTCAAAGAACACAGATAAATAGAGCTTGGGAGTTATCGCCTGCCTATGACCTTTTGCCAAGTAGCGGATATTCATTCTCAATGCGAATCTGTAGTCGAAATGTACAGGTGCCCGGATTGACTCCATAGCACCTGTACATATTGAAATATCTATTTAGTATCCCGGATTCTGATATTCACTGCCATTAGTGATTGTTGTCCCAATTCTGGAAGTCACTCAGGTGATCTTTATATTGGCTTTGAAGCTGTTTGC
>DXOJ01000779.1 GCA_019412865.1 Bacteroides sp.
AATACGCGCAGTATGTGCTTCGTCCGTCATTGAGGAAAAGGAAGATATTTGCAATCATATCCATCTTCCTTCTCCCTTTAATCTTCATTTACACCCTGTTTAAAAGCTACCGTAAACAGGCTATCAACAAGCTGAATATAAACGGTCAGGTGATATATATCGAGAAAGTGCTGAACGACAGGTTTTTCTTGAAAAACAGGGAAATATACATCACTGATATTGCGGGAAAAGAATCGTACCTGTATCACCGCAGGGAAGAGCAAATCCCGTCCTACCTGTATAAACGGGGTGAAGGAGTGGGAATGAAACACATCCAGCAGCGCGGTGAAGGGAACTATTCGGGAAATTACATGGTGAACATACCGTCGTTCCTGTCAACGTATGAGAATGAGATTAAAAACTTGATTGACTATTATAAACCAGCCGGACGAACCTACGTCCTTAAAATATACGAATATGAATAAACTGTTATTTAAAGAAGGCGGACAGCCATTTTATTTGGATGATTTGGAATTTATGCAAGAATCCACAGCAGACGTATTGAAAGCCATTTGTTCCGGGATGAAACTGGGAGAGAAACATATTCTGTTAAGCGATCCGGTCAGCACGGAAATCCTTGGTTCCAATACAGTGTATACTATTGTCGGAAATGGATATATCGTGATAGGTGATGAAGTTTATCCGATAAAACCGGATATTCTTACTGTGCCTACATCACAACCAGTATACTGGGTGGTTGTTCAGGAAAAATTTCAAAATGAAATATTTGCGGACAATTCTGAAGCGCAAGTATATGAGCGCAGGTATGTAAAACTGTCAACAACATATACAAAGTCAGATATGTATGTAGGCAGAAATGATGTAGTAACATTCAGGAACAAAATATTGGCTATTGTCACAGATTATTTGGACAAGACCATAATAGAAAAGGACATGAAAGCCCAGTTATCCCTAAGTGAAGTCGTTTCCGGAAAAGCAGAAATCATATACCGGGCAAAACAGACGGGCAATGAAACTGTCTATTTTAATATCTTGGCTGCTGCCAATACAGGAACTCCCATGATAGCTCCTGAAGTGAACGGCAAACGGAGATTATGTACATTTGATTCGTCAGTAAAGAATATTTCCGGAGTGTTCAGTCTATCGATGTCGTATGCAGATTCATGGGATAATCCACAATCAATGATTGTTCAACTCACATTCGATAACGGCAACTGTTATATAGCTTCAGCAGATGGCAGCCCACTTGTCCAAATGCCTGCAAGTACTATTTTAATCGAGGATACATTAAAGATTTAACTGATAATGGCAACAATATACGAATTAAAAAGACGGGCACAGGAACTTTCGGCAAAGAAAGATTCCTTATCCATATCACCTGAAGAAGTGGGCGGCTTGATTGATGAAACGCTGGATGTCATCAACGAAGCGGAGAAAAACCTGATCGGGTTGGGGATTCGTAACACATACACCACCGTCGCGGAGATGAACGCGGACAGTACTTCCCCGGTCGGTTCTGACGGAAAGCCGTTGAAATTCGGTCAGATCGTGACGGTGTATGACGAGAACACCCCCGATGCAGTCGACAATGGTAACATCTACGCCTTTCAAAATCCGGGGTGGAAACTTGTCTCAACGACAGGCAACCTTTCCGTATATGCAAAAAAAGAAGATGTAGAAACGGCAAAGAATACGGCTGATGCTGCACAAAAGAAAGCCAACGAAGCCGCGGAATCCGCTAAAAAAGCGAATGAAAATATCGGAAAGCTGTCCGATAATATCGGCACGGAAGCGGAATCGGAAAGCGAAGACGGGACAGTATGGGGTAAACTTAAAAGCCTTTCTGACGATGCCGACGGTATATCACGGGGCGTGTCTTCCTTAATGGTAGATTTCGTACATCACTCAACAGAACGCTTCGACGAAATAGTAACCGACTCTTCCATTGTGTTGGAGCAGTCCAGTGCGCCTACTGAAGACGGTAAAATTGTATTTCTCGCCAGTCTGGGTAAATTTGCCTGCTTCGTTGACAACAAGTATTATCCAAGCTGGAAAGGTGTTGATGCCTATATGAATACCGACCGCACACACCCGCACGAGAATAAAATATACCTGTTCGGCAACAAGACCTACATCTACTTTGCCGGGGCTTTGCTTTCTGCCGACTCCGACGCGATGCAGTTAGCCGCGTCTGCGGACTTGGCTGCAAAAGCGGCAAAGAAATCGGCTGAAGACGCACAGGCTACCGCGTCTTCAGCATTGTCGCTGGCTAACAAAGCCCTGTCCGTTATCAATGTCAACGAAATATGTGGCGGCTCTGTCTATTCCTTGTCCGCAGCCATTGCCGCAATTACGGAAAGGGAGAATGCGGATAATGTCACTTACCGCAAACCGGGTATCGTATTGACTTATAAAATTGCTGAAGGTGAATGGGAATCCAAACAGTTTGCCGGATCATCCCTTGAAGGCTTTGCCACAGAAGCGAACTGGACGGACTTCGGTGGTGCTGGTGGCGACATGACGGGCAAAGGCGCAGTGCTGCTGGTCGATGAAATTGCGCCATTATCAAACGGATACTATATTCTTCAAACGGCTATCGATGCCCTGACAGCTTACGAGACAGCAAATGAAACGGAATGCATCAAACCCGGTGTGGTTATCATCTACCGCACCGGAAAGGAAACATTCGAGTCCAAACAGTTGTGCGCGTCCCGTGCCGATTATAATGACTTGGCGGCATGGAACGATTTCGGTTCTGCCGCTGGGGGAACAGTCGAAACCGATTCCGAAATCATCAAGGACAGCGTGAACCCGGTAGCAGGTGGTGCGGTCTATGATGC
>DXOJ01000078.1 GCA_019412865.1 Bacteroides sp.
GATAGCAGCCGCTTTAGCCAATCTAGGTGAGCGTTTTGGCTTTTATACTATGATGGCTATCCTTGTGCTTTTCTTGCAAGCCAAGTTTGGAATGAATGGAAAAGAAGCAGGATTTATTTACTCAACCTTTTATTTTTCTATTTACATTTTGGCGTTGGTCGGAGGTATTATTGCCGATAAAACGAGGAACTACAAAGGAACTATTTTCACAGGAATTGTGTTAATGGCAGTTGGTTATTTATTATTGGCTATTCCATCTAAGACTCCGGTAGATAACAAGATGCTCTATCTGGTTATTACTTGTGCTAGTTTGTTTGTTATTGCATTTGGAAACGGATTATTTAAAGGAAATTTGCAGGCATTGGTAGGACAGATGTACGATAATCCTCAATATGCCAGTATGCGTGACTCCGGTTTCTCTTTATTTTATATGTTTATTAATATCGGTGCTATTTTTGCTCCGTTTGCAGCTGTAGGCGTGCGTAACTGGTGGTTATCTACTTTCGGTTATAATTATGATGCTGATCTTCCTGCTTTGTGCCATGGTCAATTAGCAGGTACTTTGTCGCCTGAAGCTACTGAAACTTATCATACCTTAGTTACCAAAGCTTCTACTGCTCCTGTAC
The DNA here is from genome assembly GCA_019412865.1 of Bacteroides sp. Taxonomy (GTDB): domain Bacteria; phylum Bacteroidota; class Bacteroidia; order Bacteroidales; family Bacteroidaceae; genus Bacteroides. Next base: position 627 of record DXOJ01000078.1, read on the forward strand.
AAGACTATACGGCTTTCGCTTCAGATTATTTGAATGTCTTTACTACTGGATTCCATTACGCATTCGGGGTAGCTATTATTGCTATGGCTATTTCTTTAACCATTTATTGGTTGAATAAGAAAAACTTCCCGGATCCCAGCAAAAAGACCGTTGCTTCTTCAGCATCTTCTACAGTTGTAGAAATGAGTGCACAGGAAGTAAAACAACGTATGTATGCTCTGTTTGCTGTATTTGGTGTTGTTATTTTCTTTTGGTTTTCATTCCATCAAAATGGTCTGACTTTGACTTATTTTGCGAAAGAATATACTGACTTGAATCTGTTTGGTATGCCTATTTCAGCAGAGCTCTTCCAATCGTTAAATCCATTTTTTGTAGTGTTCCTGACTCCGGTGATTATGGCTATTTTTGCAAGTCAGCGTAGACGTGGTAAAGAGCCTTCGACTCCTAAAAAGATTGCCATCGGTATGGGAATTGCTGCATTGGCATTTATTGTAATGGCAGTCGGATCTTATTTTGCTAATTTGCCGTTGCATGAGGATATTGTAGCTGTTGGAACTTCACCAGTGAAAGTTACTCCATTTTTATTGATGCTGACTTATCTGATCTTAACAGTAGCTGAACTGTATATCTCTCCATTGGGAATTTCATTTGTATCTAAGGTTGCTCCTCCTAAATTTCAAGGTATTATGCAAGGAGGATGGCTGGGAGCAACAGCACTGGGTAATCAGTTGCTAGTGATTGGTGCTATCCTGTACGAATCAATTCCTATTTGGATGACATGGACTGTGTTTGTTGTAGCTTGTACGATTTCAATGTTTACAATGATTTTCATGTTAAAATGGCTGGAACGTGTAGCGAAATAAAATCTTGCCATTAACTAAATAAACAAAATGCCCCGGAACATTCACGATACTTGTTCCGGGGCATTTTGGTTTATTAAATATCCAATCCCATAATATAATCATTCATATAATACCCATTGCCAATCGGGAAATCACCTTCCCGTAACTTTCTCATTCCCATGTATTCGTAAAACTGCAAGGCTTTATTGTTACGATTCACGTTGAGTTCCATCAGACAAGGTTCCGGGTGTATCTCCTTGATGCATTTGATTGCTTCCTTAAATAAGAAACTGCCGCAATGCGTACCCTGAAAGCGGGGGAGAACATATATCTTCTGAAGATGGAATACATCCTTTTCCTGTTGTTGAATGGAAACGTATCCGCATGGTTCATTCTCTTTATAAGCAATGGAGTACACATGTCCTTCTTCCTCCATTTGTTTGCGCACATTGGAAGGAGCATACATCCAGTCCATCATATAATCCAGTTGTTCGGGAGATAAAATTTCCTTATAGGTGGCGGGGAATACCTCCTTTGCCATCTTATGAATAAGCTCGCAATCGGCTACCGTTGCTTTTCGAATTGTAAACATACGTATTTTCTATTTCTTGGTTTAACGGGCACAAATATAGCCATTATTTCTTTTTATAATAAGGTGGAGAGTCTCTAATGTTTTAATTATTATTAATTTATAGTACTTTGTAATGCAAGGTACTAAAGTAATGCATATATTTGTGCATCTAAAAGAAGTGAATAATGAAAGTAGACAATGTAAAATCACAGATGAGGAAAGGCATGCTTGAATATTGTATCATGCTTTTGTTGCACAAGGAGCCCGCTTATGCTTCTGATATTATTCAGAAATTGAAAGAAGCCCAACTGATTGTAGTGGAAGGCACCTTGTATCCATTGCTTACCCGTCTGAAAAATGATGACCTGTTAAGTTATGAGTGGGTAGAATCTACCCAGGGACCTCCCCGCAAATACTATAAACTCACTGAACAAGGAGAAGTCTTTTTGGGAGAGCTGGAAATTTCCTGGAAAGAACTTAACGATACAGTGAATCATATAGCCAATAGATAATCCGAAAAAGAAGAAATAAAAATGAAAAAGACATTGACCATAAATTTAGGAGGAATTGTCTATCATATAGATGACGATGCCTACCGACTGTTAGATAATTATCTGTCTAATTTGAAGCATTACTTTCGTAAACAGGAGGGTGCGGAAGAGATCGTAAACGATATTGAGATGCGTATTGCCGAACTGTTTGCAGAGAAAGTAACTGAAGGAAAACAGGTCATCACAGTTTCGGATGTAGAAGAAATTATCGCTCGTGTCGGCAAACCGGAAGACTTTGGAATTGCTGATGAGGATATGGACTCACAGAAAAGAACGGAACAAACATCGTCCGCTAATCAAGGCAGTACGCAAACCGCTGCTCAACGCCGCTGGTTCCGTGATCCGGATAATAAATTGTTGGGAGGCGTAGCGGCAGGGTTGGCAGCTTACTTCGGTTGGGACATCACATTAGTGCGTATATTGATGATTATCCTGGTATTTGTACCTTATTGCCCGATGATTATACTTTATATTATCGGATGGATCGTTATTCCGGAAGCCCGTACTGCCGCGGAAAAATTGAGTATGCGTGGAGAAGCAGTGACCATTGAGAATATTGGCAAAACAGTGACAGACGGTTTCGAACGTGTAGCGGACGGAGTTAACAACTATATGAACTCCGGCAAACCTCGTACCTTTCTTCAAAAGATAGGCGATGTATTTGTTTCCATTGCTGCTGTTCTCTTTAAAATATTTCTGGTAGCTCTTGTCATTCTCTGCTGCCCTGTCTTGTTCGTACTGGCCGTTGTACTGGTAGCACTGGTGTTTGCAGCAATTGCCGTGGCAGTTAGCGGAGGAGCACTGCTTTACGAGATGCTGCCTGCCATCGACTGGATGCCGGTTGCTTCCGTATCTCCAATGATGACACTGCTAGGTACGATTGCGGGAGTTGCCCTCATCGGTATTCCGTTAGGAGCTTTCTTGTATACTATCTTGCGGCAATTATTCCATTGGTCACCGATGGGAACAGGCTTGAAATGGTCGCTATTGATTCTATGGATATTGGGTGCAGTCATAATGATTATTAATCTTTCAGCTCTTGGTTGGCAACTGCCTTTGTATGGCTTGCACTGCTCTTAACGAAGTCTCATTCTATTAAAAAAGGATAATAT
>DXOJ01000780.1:0-5244 GCA_019412865.1 Bacteroides sp.
GGTAAAAGGTATCAAATTCCGCCGTAACTACGGTAAATCACCTGCACTCTACTGTGGATTCGCTGAAGCGGAAGGAAACGTAGTCATAACGATGGATGCGGACCTACAAGATAGCCCAGACGAAATCCCCGAACTTTACCGGATGATTACAAAGGATGGCTACGACCTGGTATCCGGCTGGAAGCAAAAGAGATATGATCCAATTTCAAAGACACTGCCCACCAAGTTGTTTAATGCTACTGCCCGCAAAGTATCAGGCATCAAAAACCTGCACGACTTCAACTGCGGATTGAAAGCCTATCGCAAAGAGGTCGTAAAACATATCGAAGTGTACGGTGAGATGCATCGTTATATACCTTATTTGGCAAAGAACGCCGGATTCAAGAAAATCGGTGAAAAGGTGGTACACCACCAGGCGCGTAAATACGGCACAACAAAATTCGGACTGAACCGTTTCGTAAACGGGTATCTGGATTTACTCTCTCTTTGGTTCCTCTCCAGATTCGGCATCAAGCCGATGCATTTCTTCGGACTGTTGGGATCATTGATGTTTCTGATAGGAATGATTTCTGTCATCATCGTAGGTGCCAGTAAACTATATGCCATGTACAACGGTCTCCCCTACCGACTGGTGACCGACTCTCCCTATTTCTATTTGTCACTTACGGCAATGATTATAGGTACGCAATTATTCTTAGCCGGATTCCTTGGCGAACTCATCTCGCGCAATGCACCGGAACGGAATAACTATCAGATAGAAAAGAAAATTTGATTCACATTCAATAAACTGACTATGAAGAATTTAATTCGTATCTTTCTCATATTGACTATCATTGGCGGTGCAGTCAGCTTACACAGTGCCTGCTCGGATGAGAACGATTGCTCATTGGCAGGACGTCCGATGATGTACTGCACAATATATACCATTAATCCGGATAACCCTACTATTGCATTAAAAGACACGCTTGATTCATTAACAATCACAGCATTAGGCACCGACTCTATCATTCTGAACAATGAAAAGAATGTGCATACCCTGATGTTGCCACTACGATACACAAGTGACACTACTGTGTTCATATTCAGATACGATCCCAAACGTAGAGAAAAAAATTTTGACACATTATACATTGTACAACAAAATACTCCTTATTTCCAGTCCATGGAATGTGGTTATATGATGAAACAAAATATAATCAGCGCTAAATTTGGAAAACCGGGAAGACCGGGTAACCCTCCTCCCTATGGCAACGGGCAGCCGGACCAGATAGATTCTCTTCATATAAAAAATAAAGAAGCCAATACAAATGAAATCGAGAACTTGCAGATATTCTATAATTATCGGCCAGAACGCACACCTGATGAAACGACTAATTAGTCTGCTTCTGCTCTTTTGCATTGGGCTTCCGTTGCTGGCACAACAGCAACGTCCGGCGCAAACGCCCAAAAGAGATCAGAAGAAAAAAGAGGTTGCCGAGATAGATACCATTCCGCTCTACAATGGTACGTATGTCGGTGTGGATTTATATGGCATTGGAAGCAAGCTGCTGGGAGGCGACTTTATGAGTTCTGAAGTCAGCGTAGCCGTTAACCTCAAGAATAAATTCATCCCTACTATTGAGTTTGGTATGGGAGGAACAGATACCTGGAGCGAAACAGGCATACACTATAAGAGCAAAATGGCCCCATTCTTCCGAATCGGTGTGGACTACAACACCATGGCAAAGAAAAAAGAAAAGAATAGCTACTTGTATGCAGGACTTCGCTATGCATTCAGTTCATTTAAATATGATGTTTCCACAATGCCGGCAGATGATCCTATCTGGGGAGATGTAATAGGTAACCCCAGTTTGGAAGACGGTTATTGGGGAGGAAGTGTGCCATTCAGCCATCTGGGTATGAAAGGATCGGTGCAATGGCTGGAAATCGTTTTAGGCGTCAAAGTACGTATTTACAAAAACTTCAACATGGGGTGGTCGGTACGTATGAAATACAAAACCAAAGCATCTACCGGAGAATATGGAGACCCATGGTACGTGCCCGGTTACGGAAAGTTTAAATCAAATAACATGGGAATCACTTATTCCCTTATTTATAAATTGCCTCTTTAGAATACAATGACAGGACTAGAGATTTGGCTGCTTGCAATAGGTCTGGCGATGGATTGTTTCGCTGTTTCAATTGCAAGCGGTATTATTTTGAAACGTACCCGTTGGAAACCCATGCTAATCATGGCTTTTGCTTTCGGCTTTTTTCAGGCAATCATGCCATTTATCGGATGGATGTGTGCAAAGACATTCGGTCATCTTATAGAAAGTGTAGACCATTGGATTGCTTTCGCGATCCTTGCCTTCTTAGGCGGACGAATGATTTTAGAATCTTTCAAAGAAGAAGAATGTTGTAAACTGTTCAATCCGGCAAATCCGAAAGTGGTATTGACTATGGCAATAGCCACAAGTATTGATGCATTGGCAATCGGCATTTCCTTTGCCTTTCTGGGAGTTCAGGACTATACCGAAATCCTTCCTCCTATCAGCATCATCGGGTTTGTTTCATTTGTCATGTCACTCATCGGTCTGATCTTTGGTATCCAATGTGGCTGCGGCATCGCCCGGAAACTGAAAGCAGAGTTATGGGGAGGTATCATTCTAGTCATTATCGGACTAAAGATATTAATTGAACATTTATTTCTTCAATAAAACGAGTTTTCTCATCAAATAGAAGAGCGTATGAAAACAAAAAAAAGTTTCCTTTGGCTGGCTTTCCTGATTTTGGCAACTATCTGGATATTAGTCAGACATAATCAACAAGTTGGCTATTACAGTGTCAAAGGTTTGGTGTTTGGGACAGTATATAAAATTACTTATCAGCATGACGGTGACTTAAAACCGGAAATAGAAGCTGAACTGAAACGCTTCGACCAATCTTTATCGCCATTCAATGACAGTTCTGTTATCAGTCGCGTCAACCGCAATGAAGAGCTGGTGACTGATAGTTTTTTCCAGAAATGTTTCCATCGCTCGATGGAAATTTCCCGAGAGACAAAGGGTGCTTTCGACATTACAGTAGCCCCTCTTGCCAATGCTTGGGGATTCGGTTTCAAAAAAGGTGCTTTTCCTGATTCATTAATGATAGACAGTCTGTTACAAATCACCGGATATAAAAAAGTGAAAATGGATAACGGCAAAGTTATCAAACAGGATCCTCGTACCATGTTAAGTTGTAGTGCCGTTGCCAAAGGGTATTCGGTAGACGTAATTGCACAACTGCTCGACCGTAAGGGAATAAAAAACTATATGGTAGATATAGGAGGCGAGGTGGTAGTGAAAGGGAAAAATCCTTCCAAAGGCTTATGGCGCATTGGAATCAATAAGCCCATCGACGATTCACTGGCCGTAAACCAAGACTTACAGACAATTCTTGAGATAACAGATTTAGGCTTGGCTACTTCCGGAAACTATCGCAATTATTATTATAAGGATGGGAAGAAATACGCCCATACGATTGACCCTAGAACTGGCTATCCGGTACAACACAATATCTTGTCCTCTACGGTAATCGCCAAAGACTGTATGACTGCCGACGCCCTTGCCACCGCTTTCATGGTGATGGGACTGGAAGAAGCGGAAGCTTTCTGCAAAGCGGATACAACGATTGACGCCTACTTTATTTATAGCGGAGAAAATGGAGAGTTCAAGACTTTCTATACAGAAGGAATGAAAAAATACATAGCGAAATAAGGTTCGCTTCTTTTCTTTCATTCCCTTCACATGAGGACAAGTCTCAAACTATCAACCGTTTCGTGTGATTACTCAAAGAAATATGCTTCTTCACATCCTTCACAGTCATTACCGTGAAGGATGTGCCGCATCTCTGGATGTGCCATAATAACCGGGAGCAGGCACATACATCGGCTGATTGCGCAAACCGATATTCACCAGCTTTCCTTCTCCACGCAAACGTACCAAATGCGTTTTAGCCGTAGTACGTGCCAAACCACACACTTCCTGAAAATCACGGCGGGTCATCATCTGATGTTCGGCAAAATATTCTTTCAACAGCATATCAATCTCCACCTCTGACACCTTTTCCGAATGGCGAACATACTTGGACTGACTGGCACGAACACCCACAAAATGTCCTTTCAGATTACTGTCAGGGCGAAATCGGACAGTTTTGAAAGCCACCTTATTAGTCTTATGCGGAGTGCTACGAGTCACTTTCCCCGTAGCAGCCAAAGTGGGATAAAAATAGCCGATCCCCTCGATATGTACTTCTTTTCCCTCTCGCAACGACTCGCCGAGAATCTTCGATAAGTTATCAAGCACATTCTTTACATCGCCCACAGTCAACGAACTGTAGTCATGAATCTTGTAACAAAGAGTATCCGTATCCACTTTTCCATTCATAAAGATACGCGGATGCAACGCTGCTTCTTCTTCCGAAGAAGCATTAGGATTTTCATACCAATCAAACACAATAGCCATTACTTCTTATCAATTTAAATGTGTAACTTCATCATAGGACAACTTTAATCGGCTATTCGGACGACTGGAATCGGCTGTTCAGTCAACTATTGTCAGCCAACCGGACAACTCTAGTCGGCTTTTCCTAAACAAGCACTAAAGATACGACAAAGTAACGATATATCAGCATAAGAAAGCTTGTTTTTCATTTCAGAAGAAAATAAACATTTTCTTAGTTAAATACTTGCAAACCCCATATTTCATGTTATACCTTAGCAGCATCAACCGGTCGAAAAAACAACATTTATTCATTTAAAAAGAAGAACAATATGAAGACATTAGAATATAACTCGAAACGTTTGGCAAAAAGAATACGAGTATTGATGAAAGAATCGTCAAACGTCATCGTTTCACCGAACACTTCAAAGGAAGAGCCAAAAATGCAAGAATTGCATGAGCAGGAAGCAGATAAGAAAGAAGTACATAAACAGGAAACACATAAGCAACCCGTCCTTCTGACGCAACAAGTGATCGACTTTTTGAAAGTGCGATATGATTTCCGCTACAACCTGCTCACCGAAGAAACTGAATTTCGGCCATTCGACCAACGAGAAATTCCTTTCTGCCGCATAGACAAGCGGGAACTGAATACTTTCTGCCTGGAAGCCCACAAAGAAGGAATCAATTGCTGGGATAAGGACCTTCAAAGGTACATCTACTCTACCCTAGTGGAAAGCTACCATCCTTTCCGGCTTTATATGAACGAACTACCTATATG
>DXOJ01000780.1:5254-6082 GCA_019412865.1 Bacteroides sp.
GACCTATATGGGACGGAACGGACCGGTTAAAGCCCTTAGCAAAGCGAGTATCCGACATTCCTATATGGATAAAAAGCTTTCACACCTGGATGCTCGGACTTGCTGCCCAATGGCTGGGAGTGAATCAAACACAAGCAAACAGCGTAGCCCCGATACTTATCAGCGAAGAACAGGGACGCCATAAATCTACTTTCTGCCGCATGCTGATGCCGCCACAACTAACCCGTTATTATTCGGATAATCTGAAACTAACCGCACAAGGCAATCCCGAACGTCTCCTTGCCGAGATGGGATTACTAAACATGGACGAATTTGATAAATTCGGAGCACAAAAGATGCCATTACTTAAAAATCTGATGCAAATGTCCAGCCTCAACATCTGCAAAGCCTATCAGAAAAATTTCCGGCCGCTACCTCGTATCGCCTCTTTCATAGGAACCAGTAACCGCACCGACCTGCTTCACGACCCGACAGGCAGCCGCAGATTCTTTTGTATTGAAGCAGAGCATGACATTGACTGTACCGGAATTGAACATTCACAAATCTATGCCCAACTGAAAGAGGAACTGCTTGCGGGTGCCCGTCACTGGTTCAGCAAGGAGGAAGAACATGCTTTGCAACGTCATAACAGCGCCTACTATCATGTCAACCCCATAGAAGACATTGTGCGCAACACATACGCGCCTGCCACGTTGGATGAACCGGATTGCCTGTCGCTCTCCGCCGCTATCATCCATAAGGAATTGAAAAAGAAGTTTCCAGCCGTACTACGCAACTGCACTCCTATCCAGCTGGCACAAATCCTGACCGCAGCAGGTATCAGCCGAC
>DXOJ01000781.1 GCA_019412865.1 Bacteroides sp.
AGAAAGGAGAGGCACTGATAGGGGCGACTGTGAAAATTAAGAATGCGACACATGGTACGGTAACCGATGTTAATGGTAATTTTGAGATCGTGCTGCCTCCCGGTAGTGTTCTCATTATAAGTTATATCGGCTATAGAGAACAAGAACTGAAAATCAATTCACAGCGTACCTATGATATTGTATTGAAAGAGGAAACTGCCGGACTTGATGAAGTGGTAGTGACTGCTTTAGGTATTAAACGTGACAGGAAAGCTTTGGGATATGCCGTCAGTGACGTGAAAGGAAAAGAACTCGAAAAAGCGAAAGAGACCAATGTTATAAACGCATTGGCCGGTAAGATTCCGGGATTGGTCATTTCTCAAACGGCTGGTGGTCCTGCCGGAAGTACGAGAGTAATTATTAGAGGTAATACTTCTTTAACTGGTAGCAACCAACCTCTTTATGTAGTAGATGGCGTACCGTTGGATAATTCTAATTTCGGTTCGGCCGGTGCTTATGGAGGATATGATTTGGGAGATGGAATCTCGTCCATCAATCCCGATGATATTGAATCCATGTCTGTGTTGAAAGGTCCTGCTGCTTCTGCTTTGTACGGTAGTCGTGCTGCACATGGAGTTATTCTTATAACGACCAAGAAGGCACAAAAGAATCAGAATCGCAGGGCGATAGGAGTGGAGGTAAACTCAACCGTTACTTTTGAAAAGCAACTTACAGAATATGATGATGTTCAGACAGAATTTGGCCAGGGATGGGATGGAAGAATTAATCTGAATGATGATGATGCAAAATCGGCTTGTGCCAGTTGGGGACCCAGATACGATGAAGGAATTGCTTTTAAGTATTTCGACGGAGTGACTCGTCCTTTTATATACAGGAAAGACAATATAAAGGGATTCTTTAACACAGGTGTTACAGCCACAAATTCTTTGATTCTAAGTTCTGCCAAAGAGAACAATAGCATAAGATTGTCGTATACGAATCTGACTAATAAGGATATTATGCCTAATGCCAAGATAAGCAGGAATACGATTGATTTAAGAACATTCTTTAAGCTTGCAGAGAAACTGGAAGTTGATTTCAAAGTCAATTACGTAAATGAATATGTAAAGAACCGTCCGGCATTAGCAGACTCAAGAACGAATGTAGCTAACAATCTGATGAACCTGGCAGGAAACTTTGATCAGGTATGGTTGAAGGATAATTATATGCATTCGGATGGAACCTACTACGACTGGAACCGAGGAGATGTCTGGAATATCAACCCCTATTGGGTGCAATATGCAATGAAGAATACGACACAGAAAGACCAGTATTTTGCAGTCGCTTCATTTAAATATAGTGTAAATAAGAATCTGTATTTCAAATTGACCGGTGGTGGTGAGAACGTGAACTTCTCATTTATGGATTATATTCCATATTCTACCCCTAGTACTTTATTGGGACAATTACAAAAAAGTACTTTTGAAAATAAGTCTTATAATGTGGAGTTTATAGCTAATTATCAAAATAGCTTCAAACGCTTCAATTATGGAATTACATTAGGAGGGAATGTGTATCACGTAGATAATAAGTCGCATACCATAACAGCTAAAAATATGTCAATGCATGAGACGGTGGCTCTGCAAAGTTTCCTGCAAAAAGAGATTACTGAAGGTAGCTGGCGTAAAGAGATTAATTCGTTATTTGGAATGGTAAACCTTTCCTGGAAAGATTTATTGTATGCAGATGTGACATTAAGGCGGGATCAGTCGTCCACACTGCCGGTAAACAATAACGTTTATTTTTATCCTTCAGTTGGTGGAAGCTTCTTGTTTTCAGAATTGATTAAGCCGAATCCGATTCTTTCATTTGGTAAATTAAGAGCTTCCTGGGCGCAAGTCGGTAGTGATGCAGACCCTTTCATGTTGGATTTGAACTACATTATGACGGATAAAACCTTTGGTAATTATTCAACGGGATATATTAGTACGGGTACTATTCCTAATAAAGATTTGAAACCATCCAAAACCAATTCTTTTGAGATTGGAGTGGATTTGAAGTTTCTGAATAACCGGATCGGACTGGATTTTACTTACTATAAACAAAACAGTAATAACCAGATAATGAATGTTGCCACATCAGTAACATCAGGTTATAGTACCAAACTGATAAATGCAGGGGAAATAGAAAATTCGGGAGTAGAGATTGCATTGAATACGACACCGGTTCAAACGAAAGATTTTTCTTGGGATTTTAATTTTAACTTTTCGAAGAATAGTAACAAAGTGAAGTCCTTATCAACAGGAATCGAGAGTTTGGAATTGGCAGCTGCCCGTTGGCTGGGAGTAAAAGTACTGGCTGTTCCGGGAGAAGAATACGGAGTAATTATGGGACAGGACTTCTTGAGAAATGAACAGGGAGACGTGATTATCAATGCTGATTCCGGTTTGCCTGAAATAACCAGTGATATGAAAAAGTTAGGGAAAGCAACCTGGGACTGGACAGGGGGACTAACGACTACTTTCAGATATAAGCAATTTACTTTATCGGCAATTTTTGATATTAAAGTAGGAGCAGATATTTATTCTATGACAGCGCGTGGCTTGGCCAAATCAGGTAAAGCAGCATATACTGTAAGGGGACGTGACGAATGGCATAAATCGGAAGAACAGCGTTTGGAAGCTGGAGTTGCTGAAGGAAACTGGCAATCTACCGGTGGGTATGTTGCAGAAGGAGTTGTTAAGCAAGTGGATGCCGCAGGCAATGTATCTTGGGTGAAAAATACCAAAGCGATTGCTCCATACGATTATTGGGGATATATCTGTGATAAGACAGCTTCGCCTTTTATCTATGATAATAGTTACGTCAAGATGCGTGAGTTAACGTTCGGATACACCTTTCCCAAAAAAATGATAGAGCGTTATGTTGAGTCGTTAAGTGTTTCATTTGTTGCGCGAAATCCTTTTATTATCTATAAGAATGTACCGAATATTGATCCGGACTCAAATTATAATACTTCTGCTATAGGTTTGGAATATGGTTCGTTACCTTCCAGAAGAAGTTTTGGATTGAATGTGAATATTAAATTTTAAATTGTCCGACTATGAAAAGAATATTGAATATAAAGTGGATGCACTCTTTGCTGTTAAGTGTCCTTTTGATGGGATTTAGTAGTTGCATAGACTATGAGGATTTTAATAAAAATCCAGTAGTGGCTACGACTATCGATCCGAACTCACAGTTATCCTACATACAATTATGTATGGGTGGTGATTGGCTGATGGAACAACCGTTTGCCTATTATTATTCAGGTTTTGTTCAACAACTGCAAGGTGACTGGTCGGCAACGCATTTTGGTGGCGAATACCTGATTGATGATGCACAGTTTCAACAACCATGGGAGCGTATTTATACTTGTCATCTGAAAAATCTGGCGGATATTCTTTGGAGAACGGAGGCAGATGTTGAACAGAAAAATATAAATGCGGTGGCCAGGATTCTGAAATGCTACTTTTTTCTTATCCTGACTGATATGTATGGTGATATTCCATATTTTGAGGCAGAGCAGGGGTATATAACAGGAAATGTTACCCCAAAGTTTGATGAGCAGGAACTGATTTATAAAGATATGCATAAAGAACTTCTGGAAGCGGAGGAGCAACTGGATGAAAAAGCTGATAAACTGACCGGTGATATAATTTATAGTGGTGATCTAAAGAAGTGGAGAAAATTTGCCAATACTTTAAACTTTCGTATTGCCATGAGATTGGTTAAAGTAGCTCCGGAGCTTGCAGAAGAATGGATGACTGCTATTTGTAATATTGAATCGGGTCTTTTGGGAGTTGGAGATGATGCATTAATTCATTATATGGATTTATTGGATTGGGACGAAACGGAGTTCAGGCGTAATGGCTTGGCGCAGTTGTGGCGTAGCCGGGAGAATGCTCCTATGTGTTATTTCTGTACTACGATGTGGGATAAGTTAAAAACGACCAATGATCCCCGTCTGTTGATTTTAGGAAGATGTTATGCCGAAGATTCAACAGATCCATTTTTAAGAACAGATTTGACGGACTTTATTATAGAGAAGGCTCCGAAGCAACTGGAATCAATAGAAGCAATAAAACCGGGATTCTACTGGTGGGATAATTGGCCTGCTGGATTTATGGATGGAGATACGTATTACGGAAAGGAATGTCGTCCACAACTGAACAAGGGATTTATAAAGGGAGATTCTCCGGCCATCTTTATGAGTTATGCAGAAACTGAACTTTTACTGGCAGAAGCAAAACTACGCTGGCCGGCCATCAATGACAGTAAAACAGTAGAGACTCATTATTCAAATGGAGTAAAGGCGGCCATGGGATTACTGAAAAACTTTGATCTGGGAGAAGAAGTCTCCAATACGGAAATGGCCAGTTATCTGTCCCGGAATCCGCTACCATCAGATAAAGATGGACAATTACAGTTTATCAATGAGCAATTATGGATTTTACATTTGATTAATCCGTCAGAAGCTTATTCTAACTGGAGACGTTCGGGATATCCTGTATTGAAACCTTCAACAGAATATGGCGCAGCAGTCAAAGACTCCCGTACTATTCCCAGAAGATTGAAGTACCCGTTATTTGAGCAGACTTATAATCCGACCGGATATTATGAAGCAGTCGGAAGAATGGGAGGAGAAGATAACTGGAATTGTAGAATTTGGTGGGACAAAGAATAAAATACTATGATTATGAAAACATGGAATATTATAAAATCAATTTTCTTTATTAGTATTTATGTACTAATAGCCGCGTGCAATGATGATGCGGCAGAAGAATCTATTTCGGCAGATAATTATCCTCGCATCATTGCGACAAGCCCTACATTACCGATGAAAGGTGAAAATGGGGAATTGGGAAAGCTCAATGTAAAGCAGGGGGAGACAATTACGATAAAGGCTATTTATACTCCTTTTGAATATGCAGAAGCTGTATGGTATGTGGATGGAGTACAAGAGGGAACCGGAGATGAATTTAAATACAGTAATGAGACTCCGGGAATTTATCATTTGAAGTTGGTTGTAAGTACTACCAGCTATGAAACCACTCGGGAAGTGAATCTTAATGTATATTCAACGGGTACTGGCGGAGAGTTTTCTGGTTTTGAAATTCACAAAGGAGTGAATATTGGTAATTGGCTCTCACAAAGTAGTGCAAGAGGAGAAGAAAGGAAGAATAAGTTTAAGGAAACCGATGCTATATTTTTAAGTCAACAGGGATTTGACCATTTGCGGTTACCGGTGGATGAAGAGCAGTTGTTTACAGAATCAGGTGAAGTCGATGAAGAAACTTTGAATCTGATATATAAAACTGCAGATTGGTGCCAATTGTATAATATGAGATTAATTTTTGATTTTCATATACTGCGGTCTCATAATTATGAAGCGGATAATAAACCTCTATGGACTAGTAAGGAAGAGCAGGATAAGTTTGTACGGATGTGGAAAACAATTCATGACAAGCTTCAACAATATCCTGATGATATGTTAGCGTATGAGTTACTGGATGAACCTGTAGCTCCCAGCAGTGATATTTGGAATACGTTAGTGAATCGCCTGATAACAGAATTGCGTGAAGTTGCCCCGGCAAGAATGTTGATAATTGGTTCTAACTTGTGGAATAGCGTGTCTACAATAAGTGATTTGCAGATACCAAGTGAAGATAAAAATATAATGTTGACTTTCCATTATTATGAGCCTTACTTGTTGACTCACTATCATGCTAGTTGGACAGACTTTGCCAATCTTAATTTACCGTTGAATTATCCGGGACTTTTGGTCAGAGATGAAGATTTCAATAATCTTCCTGCCGATCAACAGGAGATTGTGCGTCCCTATAAACAGGAATATACCCGTGAATCTATTTTGAATAACATCAATGTGGCTGTTACGGCTGCTCGGGCAAAGGGAGTGAAATTGTATTGTGGTGAATTTGGTTGCCTGCCTTATTCTAATCTGACTTCACGTTATGCGTGGTATCGTGATTTAGTTTCTATTTTTAATGAAACCGAGATTTCGTATGGTGCATGGGAATACAATGCGATCTTTGGTTTCTGTACTCCTGACGGAGGATTGAAGGATGCCACTTTAGTCGATATATTGTTAGGGAGAGAAGGAGCGGAACTGACTACCATCTATACTGTTGAGGCAGAGGATTGTGAAAAAGGCGGAGGCACTATGATTATAGAAGACAACGCTGCGGCTTCAGGAGGAAAACATGTGAATCATTTTTGGGGAGATTCTAATTTAAAATTTGATGTGACTGTTGAAGAGGCGGGAGTTTATTATTTGAAGATTCGTTATGTTTGTGGTACTGACGTGTGGATTTACTCCCAAGTGAATGGCGGAGTGAAGCAAATGATACCTTGTCCGAACTCCGGAGGTTGGTGGAGTGAATTTACAGATGCAAAGACTGTCGTAAATCTTTCGGCTGGTAAAAACACAATATCTTTCACTCCGGAACCAACGGGAAGTCCTATCCTTGATAAATTTGAGGTTTGTAAAATAAAGAAGTAAGTAGGTATATGGCAAAATATATATTTCTGTTTTTTCTATGGATAGCTGGCTTCGCTTATGGGTGTGGAGATTCGGAGACATCTGTTAATGATGATATCCCTGTGAGTAAGGCTCCTACTTCAATAAAGTTGCCTCATTTGATTAGTGATAACATGGTATTGCAGCAAAACTCAAAAGTAATTTTGTGGGGAGAAGCTACACCTAAATGTACAGTTACAATATCAGCTTCTTGGATAAAGCAGGATATAGTAGTGAATGTTGATGGTAAAGGGCAATGGCAGGCGTCTATTATGACGCCTGCCGGTGGTCCTGAAACGCAGACTCTTTCGTTTGATGATGGTGCTTCCGCCCCATTAATTGTACGGAATATATTGATCGGGGAAGTTTGGATATGTTCCGGACAGTCGAATATGGAGATGCCTTTAGGAGGCTGGGAGGGATGTCCTGTAGATAATATGGAAGAGGCTGTGACAAATGCTGATAAACATTCGGAAATTCGTATGTTGACGGTTGAACGTAACAGTGCAACTGTGTCCCAAAATGAATTGAAAGGAGACTGGCTGGTTGCTTCTTCCGGACAAGTAAAAAGATTTAGTGCTGTTGCTTATTATTTTGCATTGGAGCTACAGGAGAAGTTGAATGTTCCTGTTGGACTGGTGGTTGCTGCCTGGGGTGGTTCTGATATAGAATCATGGCTACCCGGTGGAGATAAATATAATGGTATGCTTTATCCATGCCATAAGTATGCAGCTAAAGGATTTCTGTGGTATCAAGGAGAATCGAATGTCTGGAAATGGTATGAATATCAGAAGAATATGAAAGAGTTGGTAAAATCGTGGCGTTCATTGTGGGAAGGCTCTTTGGGGACGGGTGAAAATATGCCTTTTTATTATGCCGAGATAGCACCGTATGCTTTGCCGGAAGATAATGGAGCCACAGGAATTGTTTCTGCTCTTTTGCGTGAGGTCCAATATGAAGTTCAGAAAGAGATTATGCCGGCTGGTATGGTTTGTACAAATGATTTGGTTGCATTATCAGAGGAGAATCAGATACATCCGGCAAATAAAAAAGGAGTAGGTATGCGTCTGGCACATTTGGCTTTGAACCAAACTTATGAGCATGGTGAAATAATCTCCGCCAGTCCTTCTTTTGAGGGAATGTGTATGGAGGATGGTAGAGTTCTACTAACTTTTAAAAATGTAGGTGGTGGCTGGATGGACATTGATAAGAATAGTGTGCTTCAAAATTTCGAGCTGTCAGATGGAAAAACACTGGTCAATGGATGTTATGTTTTCTATCCGGCATCGGATATATCATTTGGGGATGGTGATGTAGTCACAGTCTCTTCAGATAAGGTTGCTGCTCCTAAGTATATCCGTTATTGTTTCCGTAATTTTATGTTGGGATATATGCGAAACAAGGCGGGGTTACCCTTGATTCCTTTTAGGGGTGAGAGCAATATCGGAGGGACTTATATGGTTGAGGTCGAAAGTGGAACTTCAAGTGGCACATCAGTGGCTTTGAGCGATAATCCGTATGCTTCAGGCGAGCGACTTCTTACTAATTTTTATGGAGATGCACGTTTGAACTTGAATTTAGTGGTAGAAGAGGAAGGCTTATATGAATTGAGTGTCTACTATATGAGTGAGGTGGATGCTGCCGTCCGGATTCAAGTAAATGGAGGAGTACAACAGAATCTGAATTGTTCTGCATCCGGTAGTTGGTGGAATAAGTTACAATGTGCAGGAATGACAGTGACACTATTAAAAGGGGAAAATACTATCGTGATAACTCCGGAAGCCAATGGAGGACCTAACCTGGATAAAGTAAATGTTGTAAAGATAGAAAGAAAATGATGAATCAGATTGTTCGAATGAGAGTTACAGTATTATTAATTATAGTTGCGGTGATGTGGACTAACCATACAATATGGGGAAATGTCCGGATGGAGAGTCTACAGTCAAATTTCGAAATTACGAGGGGAGTGAATATTAGCCACTGGCTTTCTCAAAGTAAAGATAGGGGTGAGTTGCGGAAAAGTAAGTTTGGCAGGGACGAAGTAGCTTTTCTTAAAAAGATGGGATTTGATCATTTACGTTTGCCGGTTGATGAAGAACAGTTATTTACTCCTTCAGGGGATATAGATACAGAAACGATGGGATTGATACATCAGGCAATTAGTTGGTGCCGTGAGTTTCAAATGCGGATAATTGTTGATTTTCATATTCTTCGTTCTCATCATTTTGGCAACAATGAGAGACCTCTATGGACAGATCCCATTGAACAGGACAAGTTTATTCATTTGTGGAAACTTATAAATAGGGAATTGGAAAAGTATCCGGAGAGTTTACTGGCATATGAATTATTGAATGAGCCGGTAGCTCCGGAAAATGGGGTTTGGAATGAACTGGCAAAGCGCCTGATAAAGGAGTTACGGGAAGTAGCATCCAAGCGTATGCTTATATTAGGATCTAATTCTTATAATAGTGTTAATACGATAAAAGATTTGCAGATACCTAAGGGTGATCGTAATATCATGTTGACATTCCATTGTTATGAGCCTTATCTATTGACCCATTATCGTGCGTCGTGGACAGACTTTGCCAAACTTGATATGGCATTGACATATCCGGGTGATTTAATTAATGAAAAGGATTTTGAGAAATTGTCTGATGAAGAGAAAAAGATTGTTGCTCCTTATAGAAGAATGTATAGTAAAAGGACCATTGCCCATGAAATAGAACAGGCATTAAAAGTGGCTAAAGATAATGGAGTAAGATTATATTGTGGAGAATTCGGCTGTCTACCGTTTGGAAACCATGCTTCACGTTATAATTGGTATAGAGATTTAATCTCCATATTTCAGAAAAAGAAAGTTGCTTATGCATGCTGGGATTACAAATCTATTTTTGGTTTTTGTAACACGGATAAAACCATAAAAGATAGTGTTCTTCTCGCTATTCTGCAAGGTAAGGATATTAGGGATTGGGAACAAAAAAGTTTGATTGAGGCAGAGAAATGCGAAATGATTGGAAGCTCTCTTTCTATTATAGCCAACCCTTATGCTTCAAATGGTGAGGTGGTGAAGGATTTCTTTGGTAATTGTAGTTTGATCTTTAATGTCGTTACTGAAAATGCTGGTGAGTACTTATTTAAGATACGCTATACGAGCGGAGAAGATGTGGGTCTTAATTTGCAAATAGGGAATTCACGTCAGGTCATCCGTTGTCCGAATACAGGTGGTTGGTATGATAAATTTGAAGAAACAGAAATCTATATCAATTTACCCAAAGGACAAAGTGTCTTGTGTATTACTCCGGGAATGAATGGAGGACCTATTTTGGATAAATTTGAACTGTTTAAAGAAGTCACTGATTAGAAGTAAGGTAATTAAGTAAAGAATTCATGTCAATGATGAGAAGAATGAAAAGATGTTGTCTTTTAGTTATTCATGCGAATCAGCAGTTGATAAACATCAGCCTTTTCGCTTGTTAAAATGT
>DXOJ01000782.1 GCA_019412865.1 Bacteroides sp.
CTCTCCATCTCACCTGCCGGTTTAGCAGCCAGCATTGTTTCCTGTGAAATATTAGTTATGGAAATAGCTTCGGGAGTTGTCATTGCTTTGAAACAAGCCTTTGCTGTATTGTATCCGATAGGACCATTGCTTTGCCAATTCACATTGGACTTATTTTGAAGTCCGGCAAACCGGAAAATAAGCATCCGGTCACGATGGGTCTCTGGTGCAAAAGGAGCGATTGTTGCACGTAAAGTGATGACAATTACCATAATCATAGCAATAGCCAAAGCTGTACCTATAATGGAAATAGAAGAAAGCAGTTTATTTTCCCTCAACAGATGGAATGCTTGTTTAAAGTAGAGTTTTATCATTATCATTTCAGAATAAAGTTCAGTATATTTCTTACTCATCTCTTAGTGCTTCGGCCGGTTGCACTTTCATTGATTGCAGAGCCGGATACAACACGCCAAGAATAATCATTATCGCCATCAAGAGATATGTCAATAAAATGGCTATCAGGAAACGGGGTACTGTAAATGCCATTTGTGATATATCCACCAGTTCAGTATATCCAATATTGAATGCAATCAATACGGCAGGAAGAGCCGACATGCTTAACAGTAACAAACCTTCCGTAATCAAACGATAGAATATGTTTTTCCGGTTAGCTCCCATCGCCATGCGTAAAGCGACTTCTCCCCGGCGTTGCTGGGTACGGAACCAGAAAGTGCCGATCACTCCCAGAAAGATATTCAACAACAAGAAAAAGAGAATACAGAACTGGGTACGCAATTCATTATCATTGTCTATCTCACTGGCTGTCCGGACTTTGCTTAATGGAGTGACATCAAGTATATAAATATTCCCTACCTGATAGATACGGTCGGCATCATTCATAAGACGTTCCACAAACCCATCGTCTACACCTTCGTGGACACGCAGGCTTAATTCGAGATAGGCTACGTTTTCGACCGTTTCCATTTGTTCGTCAGAGAGGTAAGTGCCGATATAGGTTCCGGTAAAAGGTTTTCCGGTAATGTTATAATGATCGTAGCGAACGGGTTCCGTTAAAGCTGCAATACGAAGGTTGGTATCACTCATGCGAACTTCTTTACCCAAAAGGTCTTTTCCATGGAAAGTGGCATCCGGATAATAGTCTGCAACATCGACAGGAACGATTATTGTATTTTTCTCCAAAGCTTTCACCAAACTTTCATGACCGGAACCATCGATATTCCGGAAACGAAACACCTTATAATATTCAGGAGTCGTCCAACGATCCATCGTACTTATCCAAACCGTGTCGTTATCCGGGAAACGGAAACTCGTTGCACTGCACCCTTCATTATATGGAATACTGTTTTGAGAGATACAGACAGATTCAACTTCCGGATGACGGGACAAACGTCCGGCTATTTCCCTTAAAGCAGTCATATCATCCTTAACAGTCAGCTCCGGATTAAAATCGGTAGATTTATTGGTAAGACGGTTCATACGTAATACATACGTATTTTCTATATTAAAGCCCATTGGCTGATAATAGATATCCAAAGTGACATAAACCAAATCAACGATATACCACAATACGACAAACACCAACAATAGCTCAATCCATAGAAAAGCATTGCTCCGGCGCTCATTATATATTTGTTTCAATAACTGTTTCATCATTTTATCTTTGGTTTATTGCATCCACAATGTTCATTCTCGACACTCTCCAAGCCGGAATACCGGCACTCAATAGATTTAATAACAGGCAGAAACTGAATGCAACGAGGAACGTCAACGGACTGAACAACATATCAGTAGAGAGAGAAGTTTCCCCGGCAAGACCTGCATTCTCACTGTTACCAAAAAGGAATGAGTTTAACAGGAAAGTAGCTGAATAGCTCAATATCAGTCCCAGTACTCCCGCAAGCAGTGTCAATATCAGATTCTCCCAGAATACCTGTCGCAACAATTCGTTGGCAGTAGCACCGAATGCTTTCCGGACACCGATTTCCGTCATACGTTTCCGCATACGGGATAAAGTCATACTACTTAGGTTGATAGCTGGAACCAAGAGGAGAATCACAATGATAAGGATGAATCGCCTGACAATGTGTTTCATATCCAGATCTGTCCCCCAATGGCGGTAAAGGTAGGCAAATTGAGTATCCGGCTGACCACGATAAATCAATTCCATATCCTTCAGCTTACTATTGTAGACCTGACGATATTTTTCGACTTCAGCACGGATAGCTGGAAAATCGTCAGACGAACGTGCAAGAATGACCGCCCGCATAGGTCCCATCAGATTTTCTCTCCATGAAAAAGAAGCCAAATCTGTCGATGTATAGGGAATCCAGACTTGTGCATAAGAAGCTGTCGCCAACTTTGATACGTCTTTCACCACTCCTGTAATGGTATAATCGGCTTTATTTAATTGGATGGTACGCCCTACCACGTCAGTTGTACCGAACAGACGGCGTACCACACTGGCAGAAACTACTGCCTTGGACAGCCCGCTCTCAAAATCGGCTTTCGTATATGGTTTGCCACACAAGAATTCAAAGCTAAAGACTTGCCAAAAAGCTTCATCCGTCTCCATTTCATCTACACTCATCCTGCCTCCTCCGGGAAGAGAAGCGCGCATCTTATTATTAACGGAAGTAATGGCAACCGCTTCAGGTATTGTCAACGTCTTAAAGCATTCACGAGCAGTCGTAACGGACATCTGGCTGCTGGCAGCATTATTGTGTTGCTCTTTATGCCGGGATGTCATAGCCTTGACATACAATGATCGTGAACGGTTAACTTCCGGCACACAGTCTTTTATCCGTATCTGCAATGTCAGCACGATCACCATTATCATGCAAATAGCCAAAGCTGTACCTACCATACAGACAATACTAATAAGCCGGTCCTCCTTCAACTGGTAAAGAGCTTGCTTTATGTATTGCTTCCACATCTTCTTATTCTTTTTTTGATTTGATTCTACAGGAGTTCACAGAAGAATGTTCTACATTAGAAATTCCAACCTTTCTTTGTTACGTCTTTACATTTCAGGTTTTTGGAATTGATTTTACCAACGCCATCCCGCTTAAAGAAAGCTGCATCCGCTTTACCGGATACAGTGATATTTCCTACTCCATCCACTTTAGCCTTGATAGTGCTGCAATCAACATTCAGCTTCATATTGCCCACTCCGTCAACATCGAGTTTCAACTCATCGCAATAAAGACTTTTCACGTTACAGTTGCCTACTCCATCAAGTTCGAAAGCTATATTTTTAAGTTTTAGTTCTTCTTTTGCATCGAAGTTTCCTACTCCGTCTATTTTCACTTTACTCAAATCGGGAGCAGTAATATAGAAAGTCAGATCCTTGACATTCCTGGCATTTTTATCTTTATAAGAGATAACCAGAGTTCCATTTTTCACTGTCACCCTTGTTTTCTCTACAAATTCGGAAGGTCCTTCCAAACGGCAGATACATTCTGCCGATTGAGTGAAAATAATATTTCCGACAGATTGCAGGTTGATGGCGGAAAAGTCGCCTACATTATAATCTTTACTCACATTTTGTGCCGATAACGAACAAAAAGCAACACTTAACAAAACAGCTATCGCAACGATGAAAATATTCTTTGTCATGGTGATTTTTAATTTAGAGATATATCA
>DXOJ01000783.1 GCA_019412865.1 Bacteroides sp.
TCACGTACGGTTCCGAGAGAGGCTGAGGGTGAAATTCCCTTGGTCTACTCGACAGAGAAAATTATTGTTTAATATTTCCTCTCGAATACTCTGAAAGAGTTCTTTTTCATTGAAGTCATTATCGCCCCAAAATTCTGGCTGATGATAATCGTGATTTTTTATATATTGTTGAATCTCATTTCCTAAAGATACAACCCTTACGTCTGCAAAACCGTGATATTTAGCTTTTGGCACAAGGGTTGGATTTATCATCCGATATACCTCCATTGCATCCTCTACATCGTAGTTTACATAGCAGATTGGTTTGTCTCCAGTAGGGTGTAATATATCGGGACGGCTCAAATAAGAGAGCGCGTCTTCAAATTTTTGTTCATAGAGTTGCATTGATAAAGTCCTCCATAGTTTGATAATTCCAAGATATTGTTAGTAAATCACCGGAAGTCTGAGCGATATAGGCTCCTCGAAGACTGAGGGCCATGATATGAGCTAAAACCTGATGACGATCGAGATTAAACAATTGCCATTCTTCCAAATCCCATATTGCCATATCAGACAATCCTGCAAAATGTTGTTCATGCATGAGGTATAGAATGGTAAAGTCAGAGGGTTCATAAGGAAGTATTCTTCCCTTTTTATCAATAAGTTCAAAATCAGCCATTGTTGAACGAATATAGCCTGCATTCTTTCGTTGAAGGTTTTCTGTCCACGATGCATATCCATTATCGACAATTCCTTTTACAAACAAAAGAATTTCGTTGCTGATAAGTTCTAGTTCGTTGTTTTTCTTTAGCTGATTAAGGACTTTAGTTATTGCATCAAATAAAACTGCATTTTCTCTGGCGCAATATATCATTAAGAGTTGGCTGAATTGCTTGAGAGGCAATCCATTATTTCTAATCGTTTTAAGCCACCAGGCAACATCTGGATTGTTTTTAAGCAATCGCACATAAAACACATCATAGACGATATGTTTTAATCTACTGTCTGTTTTACAAGATAAGGTACCATTTTCACGAACATAGTCAGTGAGCTGGATGTATGTCATCCCTTTCTGATAAACTGATAAAAGAGATAATACCTCATTTATAAGACCTGCACCTTGCGATAATTGTGTGGTATACTTAGTATTTCTCATCAGTTGAAGAAGGGATAACTGTTATTATCAAGAGTAAAAATATTCTTGTAATGGAAAGCCATGACACGAATCTTAGTTGAAAGATCATCAGACAATTGACCAATATAAACAGATGCAATAGCTTGATCACAAACAACAGTAGCCAATGACTCTAATACCGCTATTGGTTCTTGTTGTAATTCGAAAAGACTCTCGTCTTTAAGATGCTCCTTTAAAAAAGAGAATAACTCTTCCTCCAATTGAATAGGACATTTAAAGAGGTTGTACATGTCTATCGGTACAATTTCTTCGTGCTTCTTCTGCACCACATTAATCATCAGATTGTATAATGCGAGTACAGAAGACTTCGGGAAGAGGTAATTCATATATTCCTTCGCTGCATTATCTTCCAAACATGGCCAAAGTCCTTTTTTAGCACCTAATTTATAAACCGCTATACGCAGTTTCAAGAGGTCGATCAATTCTTGATTCTCCATAATTTCAATTTTTTAACAATTTAAAGGTTAGACTTTTAGTTCAGCTATTGTTTCATCAACAGTTCTTGAACTTCTACTTCTAGAATCTTTGCGATTTGAAGCAGAGTTTCCAAATTAGGTTGAGAATTATTTGTGCACCATTTTGATACAGTCGAGTAATCCTTCCCTAATTGATCTGCTAGCCATTTATTGCTCTTATTCTTTTCAGCCAGTACTACCTTTATTCGATTTATTCGTTCCATAAATCAATTCAATGTTTAATTATTACAACGCAAATGTATTGAAATAATTTCAATTAATGGAGAGCTGAAGAAAGTATTTTGAAATATGACCTAATATTTTCCTGTAATCACCATATTTTGATGCTAAGCAACATGTTTCTGACTGCTATTATGCTGTTTTATGTTATTTGGTTGACATTTTCAGGCCATTGAGCGCTTCTACTTTACAAACAATAGCTTGTTATCTATTATACTTTACAAGTAGGATTCACTTGAACTAATTTGATTTACAAGATTATTATTGCTCGTAACAGGATCACTTGTAGCTTTGTCATCATTTCGCTGCAAAGGTATCTGTTCCGTCTTTATCCTTTCAAGGTCGGTGTGATACTCATTTCCTTTGAAATCTCCAGCCACCTACGGCGGTAGTATTTCAGAGGAAAATCTTGTAAGAACAGCCGTAACACCTTTTATCGCACCAAAATTATTAACAAGCCCCAAGTAGGTTCATCCTACGAAAGGGAGAAAATAACATTTTGGATATGGATATAGCAAGCAAATTTGTGGAGTGGGAAGTGCCTGCATTGGCATCCCTCAAAGAGTGTAAGGCGTACATACTTCGTGAACGTCTAAACAATGGTGAGAAACTCAATCGTACCGATAAGAATTGGCTGACTGAGGCAGTTAATCATAATGTTTACTTCAAGCAAAGTGTGCCGGTATTAGGTTGGCGATTTTGTTTTGCCGATGCTTTGCGTAATTATTGGGTGAAGCAATATGGGCAGATAGCCGAATATTGGGCAGCTGATAAGACTGCATTGCGTAGCATCTTGTTTGGTAGAGTAGAGCAGATTGTAGAAATAAAATAGTGATGGTCATGTACGAATATGAAGAACTTACAGTGATTGTTGGTGCATATTGTTCATTGATTGTGCCATACAGAGGCTACACCGAAAGAACTGTAGTTAGTGACTATGGAAATGAACTGGTAGTTCGTCTTACCTGTGGTAAAGAAATAGTTGTTTATCGTGATGAAGTCATTGTATATGAGTAAATAC
>DXOJ01000784.1 GCA_019412865.1 Bacteroides sp.
AAGCCTCCTGTCCGTTGACGTATATACGCGCTTCGCTCATTGCTCCGTCGAACAGGAGAGTGACTTCTTTGTCGGCGGGA
This sequence comes from Bacteroides sp., assembly GCA_019412865.1. Taxonomy (GTDB): domain Bacteria; phylum Bacteroidota; class Bacteroidia; order Bacteroidales; family Bacteroidaceae; genus Bacteroides. The sequence goes on from DXOJ01000784.1 coordinate 81, forward strand.
ACGTCGAAGCTGGTGCGATACCATCCGGTTCCGACATAAGGCAGTCCTCCGGTACGTCCGGTTTTCAGTGATGCCTTCTTCTCAAAGTTCTGTGTGACTGCTACGTTTTGCAGGTCGTTGTTCATGTCGAAAGGTCCGAAGATGGCCCAGTCATGCGGGATAACGACCGATTCCCATTTAGTATCATTGTAGTCAGTCTGCACAGCTTCCGGAAAATCTCCTTTACTGAATTTCCAGTTCTTCTCAAGCAGCGTCTCGCTGCGCTGTGCCTGTAGCATACAGGCTGCGCTCATCAAAAGTACAGTAAACAACTGTTTCTGGTGTTTCATGTTCATTCTCACTTTTTTATTGGATTTTAAAAGCATCTAGTGCAATTGTAGGCGCATTATTATCGAAACAGCCTAGGTTATAACCGTCATTATAGCCATTCGGGGCTTGTGGCTCCCAATAGAAGATACCTTCCACATCGGCTTGCATCATTTTTGTAATGAGTTGTTTGCAGGCCTCTGCCTGATCATAAGGCATACCTATCTCGCAAATCATGACAGGTTTGTTGTATTTCTGCTTGACATGCTTGATATTGGCAATACAGTCATCGGCTACTTTCAGCCAACCACCGGTTTTGCCTTCCTGCTCTGCCCAATATGGATAGAGCGACATGCCTATCATGTCGTATTTACCTCCATTGGCTTGAAGAATGTCGAACATGCGGTTGTATACCCATTGGTCGTTTCCCGCGTCCAGGTGGACAATGACTTTGGCGTCGGGACATATAGCTTTCACGGCATCATATCCCACATTGTTGAGTGCAGTCAGTTGTTCGGGATTATCAACAGACCCCACAGGAAGCATCATGCCGGGAGTTGTTTCATTACCTACCTGTACCCATTCCGGTGTAACCCCAACCGCTTTTAACGCGGTAAGAACTGATTTCACATGTTCGCCGAGAGCAATTTTGAGATCATCAAATGAAAGCTCTTTCCACGCCTCCGGCATTTCCTGATGTCCGGGGTCGGCCCAGGTATCAGAAAAATGGAAGTCGATCATCGTACGTAATCCCAGACGCTCGGCACGTTTTGCTTTCACTATTACGTCATTCATGTTGTTCCAGCCGTCTTTCGGGTTAACCCATACACGAAGACGGATAGAGTTGACTCCGCAATAATCACGCAAGAGTTCCATACACTCCATCTCTTGGCGATTCTCGTCCGGCGTGTAGAACTTGAGTCCTTCCGCTTCCATTTGAGTCAGCCAACTTACGTCTGCACCACGTGCAAAGCCTTCTTCTTTTACAACCTTTTGCGGTTCTTCTTGACGAGGATTTGTAACCGGGCCATCTTCACTACACCCGTTTGTAGCCATTGAAGCAATGAGTGCTACTATTGATAATATGCTTGCTATTTTCATTGAAACTGATTTATTTAAGTGAGTAAGAATAAGTTTGGTGTCCCAAATCAACGGTAAGGACATAGGTTTTGCCTATTTCGAGTTCATCGTCTCCGTCAAATCCTGCTAAGGATTCAGAATGCTTCAGGTGCAGAATGCCGGAACCACCGCCGAAGAAAAGGTTCCAGTTGTTATTTATCAGCACTTTTACTCCCCAAGGACTTTTCTTTTCTTTAATGAACTCGGCTGTAAATATCTCTGGATTTTCTGCAGACTGTGTCATGGGGGATTCAGACCAATTATCGTTAAGTCCGGTAAATGTCACAGTCTGCACTTGAGTCAGTTCATAGGTCAATGACTTCATGTTGAAATCCATAACATACAGCCCTTGTGCCGGTGCGGGAATGTTGTCTTTAGACTCTGCAAGGATCAATGTGCCGGACAAGTCGGTAGAGCCATCGGCTGCATTATAGGCGGGCTCCCATGCTTGTTCAGTATATGCACGATATCCCCATTCAGAATCTATCCAATGTGCACCACCATAGCAAAGTCCGGCTTCATCATATAAAGTGAGGTAATCGTCAAAACCTTCCCAATTGGTTATGCCGGAGAAGTACAGATACTGAGAGACTTCCGGCTGCGGAACGTCTTCTCCGATGCCGATGGTAAATTGAAGAGGATTGGATAAATCAAGAACCAGGAGATTTTCTCCGGCGGGCATAGTTACAGAAATATTATCTGCACTCTCACCGAACAAGAGGTTTTGCGAATTGCCGCCAAATGCGACAGTTTGCTCAATAGCAGGTCCTATATCGGTTGTTTCCCGGTTGTACAGGCTACCCTTTCCTGATACGGAAATGGTCAGGGTAGATTGTGTTGCCAGATTTACCGGCAGTGTCCATTGATTGCTCTGCTTGTTGTAAGCCATTTCGCCCGTTACATCTCCACTAACTGACAGACTGGCAACATGCAGCGCACTCCACCATCCTTCAACCGTGTTTACGGTAGTGTAATAGCATCCTGACGGATTCGGGAACCAAAAGTTCCAGTGACTGTCTTCCGATGAAGCATAAAATGTCTTTCCTTCTTCACCAAGATTACCCCACATTACATTATTGGCTTCGCGAAGCCACCAGTTTTCCCATCCGTTGACGCCCATAAAACCTTTATAAATGCCATCTTCAGCAGGAGAGGCAAGCATCATAGATGTGTTCTTCCAGTCCTTGTCAAGCACTTGAGCCAAGACAAGCTCAATGCGATAAGACTGGACCAGAACCTCCATGACATTAGAGTATTCGGGAGCGATGTTGGCTGCCAATGCCGAACGCATCCGAATCCATAACGGAGCCTTCTCATTGGCCTCATAACCTAAACGATCAAGCAGAGAATTAAGCTCCTCGCAAAGAAATTGACGGGAATGGATATTCTTATCCACCGCAATATTTAACGGAGCAGTAAAGTGTTCATCCTTTGAGAACTGAATCGTTATTTCCGCAACATTCACCGGAGCTTGCAAAAGTGTATCACTAAGCGCCAAACGTCCGTCGCCACTCCAATAAACTGTCAATGCCAAAGCCTGCGGATTGTCTGGCGTAAGAATAACTTCATTCGGGCCCCCCATCAATTCCATAGAGTTTCCGGACAAGACGTAAACCGGATCAATATCGCTATCACAGGAGGTGGTAGCTACTGTCATAACAGCTGACAATAATATCAATTTAACTATTGTACTAAAAACTTTCATATCGTATCTTTTTAATAGAGTGGATTATGTAGATTAGGATTGGCTGTAAGATCTGTATCAGGAATGGGATAAATATTATATTTTTTGTTCACGGCACGGCCGTCAAGAACGCCCCCTTTCCATTGCCAGATATAATCTGCTGATACAAACTTATTGAATCTTATAAGATCAGTTCTACGCACTGATTCGAGGTATAACTCCCTGGCTCTTTCATCAAGAATGAAATCGAGCGTAAAATCACTATCTGAGATTTTTCCGCTTTCATCCTGGTTATATGCACGCAAACGAACCTGATTTACAAGTTCCAATGCTTCGGCTCGCGACAGCCCTGTTCCTCCTCTTAGTTGTGCTTCGGCTGCCATCAGATAGATGTCGGCAAGCCGGAGTAGGGGATAGTCGGTAGAGCATCCTGTGGCAGCAGAATTGGATGCTGCTACGCCCTCATCAGTGAGATTGGAGAACTTTTCAAAGAAATAGCCTTCGGCTTGGTTATCGATTGCACCGGTAAAGAACTGTGCTTGTCCTTCTGTATAAAACATAGCGCGGCTGTCTTTGGTTGTAGCAATATCTCCAAACTTTGCTGTCATCTCACCACGCGCACGAAACATACCCCAGCCGTTGGACAATCCGTACTTGGCGGGGTCTTGTGTGCTCGAATTGCCACATGATCCACAAATTATATATGTTCCTCCGCCCCACGTAACTGATGTTGTGGCGTCACACACCATAGCAAACAAAATTTCATGTGTTCGCTTGTGATTATCGGCATTAAATAATTTGGCATATTCCGGTTCCAGATAGAATGCAGGATTGGAAATTACTTGTTTGCAAGCAGTAATACATTCTGTATAATACTTAGTATCCACATTGCCACGATATACTGCGCTGTTTAAATAAAGACGGGCAAGGAGTGCCCATGCCACGGGTTTACTGGCACGGCCGTATTCGTTGGTAGCGGGCAATGCTGATGAAACTCCTTCGGCAACCAGTTCTTTCAGTTCGCTTTCGATAAAATCAAACATCCCAATCCCATCGTAGGCTTCCGGGATATAACCGATAACTGGCGTATTTTCATCCACTTTAGGACCTTGACGATACAAATCGAGTACCATCCAATAACTGAATGATCTCATAAAACGAGCTTCCGAACGGAAAGTACGGATCTCAGTTTGTTCGGCTTCTGAAAACCGGGCAATCTCTTCATCCGAACAATGGCGAAGAAACTCATTACACAAGGCTATGTTGAAGAAAAGCCAGTAATAGGAGTCAGAAACCCAAGAATCTTTCGCATCCCAACTGATATAGGTAAGGTCAGACAGGTTGTTTCCTGAAAGCCAGGTATTAGCTACTTCATCGGTAGCGGCTTCTTGCAGATTGAAATAGCCACGGGAAAAGTCTTGCTTGTTAATGCTGGTGAGGTCTCCGTTGTCTCCACCTTGTCCTTGTCCTGCAAGAACATACGAGGCATATATTTTGGCAAGAACTCTCTTATAATTTGCCGCTTCAGCATAAACATCTTTTGAGGTATCTTCTGTTGTCGGCATCTGATCAAGAACATCTGTACACGAGCTTGCTACAAGGGTCATGCACCATACGATTATTGTTAGTATATTAATTTTCTTCATGGTTTATTCAGTTAAAAATTAAGGCCAATAGTGATAGAATACGTGCGGGGACGCGGATAAACAGATGTGTCGACACCATTGGCTGTTTCAGGGTCTACACCTTTATATTTAGTCACGGTAAAGACATTCTGCACCATGGCAGAGGCATGAAGGCCGATGGTCTTATATATGCGACCGAAGTCATAAGAGAGTTGCAGGTTGTCCATCTTCAAGAACGAAGCGTTTTCAAGATAATGGTCACTGAGAAACTGCCTCTTGGTAAAGCGGGTATCCAGGAAACTCCGATTTAAGTTATTAAGTTGATAATCGTTATAGCTCATGGTTTCCCATGCACCTGTATTCATGGCCATACCATTAAAGATATATCCTCCTATATTGGCTCTAAGCGAGGTTGAAAGTGTCCACTTCTTATAGCGCAGCGAGGTTGAAAAGCCCAAAATCCAGTCTGGTGCCGGTGAATGATGATGGTAGCGGTCTTTGTTCGTTATCTCGCCATCTCCGTCAAGGTCGGCATACAAGCCTTCAATGGGTTGCCCCGTCTCCGCATCATACAATTGCTTGTATAAATAGAATGAGTAGGGAGCGTAATCAGTAGAGAACACCTGCATCTGGTAAGCATCAATCCAGGGACCTATTTCTGTGTCAGGGCTTGGAGCACCGGGAGTAAGCGTAAGATTCTTTATCCTTACTTTTTGCCATGCAGCATTGGCACTTGCCGTCCATGACCAATTTTTTGTATTGATGATGTGTCCGGTAACAGAGAGTTCAAGTCCTTTTGAGTCTACATTGCCCACATTTTGAAGCATTAGCTTATCAAAGTTCGTACCGGCTGGCATCGGAACAGTGGCCAGAAGATTTTCGGTCTTTCTGGTATAGAAATCAGCAGAAAAGGTAAATCTGTTTTCTAAAAATGCCAGATCTATACCATAGTTCCATGATTTAGTAGTTTCCCATTTCAATTCAGGATTATATGCTTCAGGACGATAGGTATATATCGGATTTCCGCCAAACAGGTATTGTGCTCCGTCAAGTCCCGGAGTGTAGACCGGAATGTAGCCATAATTGGTGATACCATCTTGCTGTCCGGTTATACCATAGGATACGCGCAACTTCACGTCATTCATCACTGTGCGCAAAGGCTCAAAGAAGTGCTCTTGTGAAACCCTCCAAGCTAAGGCTACTGAGGGGAAAGTACCCCAACGATTGTCGGATGCAAATCGAGACGAGCCGTCGCGGCGCATGGTGGCCGTAAGCAAATAGCGATCCATGAATGTGTAATTCAAACGCCCATAGTATGACATGAGTGAATGCCGCTGATCGGTTGCGGCAGAAGTCGACTGCTGTACTCCATCGGCACTCAGAATGGCATAAAACGGAGTGGTATATTTCCAGAATTGATAATCATATCCTGCTGTTACATCAATGCCGGAATGAATAGCATCGAAGTCATTATGATAATTGGCATAAATCGTGAGCAGTTTATTGTAATTCTTTTGCGGGCCGTATGTGTAGTCACGTCCGCCGGTTGTATAATAAGAAACGGCCTCTTTAGGTACATAAATATGTCCTTTGCCTTTTGACCAGTCATATCCGCCCGTAGTATGCAAACGCAAGCCCTTTACCCATTTTACATTCCAATCCACGCTGGCACTTCCTATAAATCGATAGACATCCGATGTGGAATCGTATTGATTCAGTCGGCCGACAGCATTGGCTAATGCTCCCGTCACCGGTACGCCATTGGCATCGATAGCCTCGTTGTAACCACCAAAGGTGTCGTTTCCGGAATATACCGGAATGGTGGGGTTGAGCGTACTGCCTGCCCAGATTGCATCGGTATCAGCAAAGCGATTCTTAGAATAAGTGCCTTTTAAACCTATATTAAATCTCAGCTCGTTATGGAAAAACGAAGGAGTAAGGTTTACGTTTCCGGTAAAGCGTTTTGTATTATCCGTTTTCAAGATACCATCCTGATAATACATACCGGTTGAAACACGAAATGGCAACCAAGGAAGTGCAAGTCCTGAAACACTAAGGTTATTATCTGTTCCGAAAGCTGTTTGATAAATTTCATCGTTCCAGTTTGTACGATAGTCACCAAGCAATGACTTTTGGTGTTCCGTACCATACTGATTGACAATATTTATAAATTCGTCTGTGTTCAGCATATCCGAAGTCTTGGTCTTGGTTGCAATGGAATTGGTCGTTTGGAAAGAGACCTTAATATCACTCCCGCTTCCCTTTTTGGTTGTTATGATGATGACGCCGTTGGATGCTCGTGATCCATAAATAGCAGTGGATGAAGCATCTTTCAGCACGGTCATACTCTCTATGTCGTTCGGATTTATAAGGCTTAGAAAGTTTCCGCCGCCGGATATGGAACCACCCACTTCCATAGGAACCCCGTCCAGTACAATTAATGGGTCATTGGATGCGTTAAGTGATGCGCCACCACGAATGCGTATGGTTGAGACAGATGTAGGCGAACCTCCGCCATTTACTATTTGCACACCGGCGATCTTGCCATTCACAAGCTCTTCAGGCGATGAAACCATGCCTTTATTAAAGTCTTTAGTACCCACAGAGGCAACCGAGCCGGTCAGATCGCTTTTGCGTTGTGTTCCGTATCCGATGATTACTACATCACTCAGTACTTGTGAGTCGCTTTTCATTTGTACATTCAGTACGTTACTGTTTACGGGGATAGTTATCACTTTAGTTTCATATCCTACGTAAGAAAATTGTAGTTCCTTACTGTCTTTCGGTACATTCAGAGTGTAGTTTCCGTCAAAGT
>DXOJ01000785.1 GCA_019412865.1 Bacteroides sp.
ACAATCACTTAAAATGAATAACATGAAAAAGAAACTTGTTCTCTTTGCTTCGGTTAGTATTGCACTTGCGTCGTGCCAGATAACCCCAAAGGAAGACTACAGTTGGATAAAAAAAGGACTGGATGTAGCTTCTGCCCAATTACAACTTTCTGCTGAAGAGGTTAGTGGTACAGGGATGTTGCCACGCTCCATCCGTACCGGCTATGACATGGATTTCCTTTGCCGTCAGTTGGAAAGAGATTCATTAACATTTAAAGATTCACTACGTGCACAACCTACTGCCGAGCAATTAGGCAAACGTCGCCTTTGCAACGTTTATGACTGGACGAGCGGTTTCTTCCCCGGTTCACTGTGGTATGCATACGAATTGACAGGGAACGATACACTGAAAACTCAAGCCATCCAATATACAAATCTACTGAATCCGGTACGCTATTATAAAGGTACGCATGATTTGGGATTCATGGTCAACTGCAGCTATGGCAATGCAGAGCGTCTTTCACCCAACGACACCATTGCCGCTGTGATGAGAGAAACTGCCGATAACCTCTGCGGTCGTTTCAACGACTCTATCGGCGCTATCCGTTCATGGGATTTCGGAACATGGAACTTCCCGGTTATTATCGACAATATGATGAACCTTGACCTTCTGTTCAATGTAGCAAAGGCGACAGGTGACAATAGATATAAAGACATCGCTATCAAGCATGCCATGACAACCATGCGTAATCACTTCCGCCCAGATTATACTTGCTGGCATGTAGTAAGCTATAATAGCGATGGTACAGTAGAACGAAAACAAACCCACCAAGGCAAGAACGATGATTCTTCATGGGCACGCGGACAGGCATGGGCTGTATACGGATACACCGCTTGTTTCCGCGAAACAAATGATAGTATCTTCCTGAACTTTGCAAAGGACATAGCCGATATGATTATGGATCGCGTAAAAACAGACGACGCTATTCCTTATTGGGATTATGATGCTCCTGTAACCAAAGAAACTCCACGTGATGTATCTGCTGCTTCTGTCACTGCTTCTGCAATGATCGAACTAAGCACAATGATTCCCGATGGACAGAAATATCTGGATTATGCGGAAAAGATTCTGAAGAGTTTGTCAAGTGATGCGTATCTCGCAAAAGTGGGTGACAATCAAGGATTCATTTTGATGCACTCCGTAGGTTCACTACCCAATGGTTCTGAAATCGACACTCCACTGAACTATGCTGACTACTATTATCTGGAAGCATTAAAGAGATTCATGGATCTGAAAGGTATCAACTACAAAGATATCTAATACATAAAATTATAACACCTATTATATCATGAATAAAACTTTAAAGTACATCATTTTGCTTGCAATCGCATGTTTCGTAAGCAAGGGTTACGCCCAAGAACTGAAAAGTGAAGTCTTTTCTCTCCTTAACCTAGACTATCCGGGACTGGAGAAAGTAAAAGCTTTGCATCAGGAGGGTAAAGATGAGGATGCTGCCAAAGCATTACTGGACTATTACCGTGCACGTACCAACGTAAAAACTCCGGATATTAATCTGAACAAAGTGACCATCAGCAAAGAAGAACAGCAATGGGCAGATGATGGATTGAAACATACATTCTTCGTACATAAAGGTTATCAACCATCTTACAATTATGGAGAAGATATCAACTGGCAATACTGGCCGGTGAAAGATAATGAGCTGCGCTGGCAGTTGCATCGTCACAAATGGTTCACTCCGATGGGAAAAGCTTACCGCATATCCGGTGATGAAAAATATGCTAAAGAATGGGCACACCAGTATATCGATTGGATTAAAAAGAATCCGTTGGTGAAGATGGACAAGAAAGAATATGAGCTGGTAAGTGATGGAAAAATCAAAGGTGAAGTAGAAAACGTACGTTTTGCATGGCGTCCTCTGGAAGTGAGTAATCGTCTGCAAGACCAGACTTCACAATTCCAGTTATTCCTTCCCTCCCCTTCTTTCACTCCGGACTTCCTGACAGAATTCCTGGTGAACTATTACAAACATGCTGTACATATCCTTGCTAATTACTCGGATCAAGGCAACCATTTACTGTTTGAAGCTCAACGCATGATTTATGCAGGTGCCTTTTTCCCTGAATTCAAAGAGGCTCCGGCTTGGAGAAAAAGTGGTATCGACATTCTGAACCGTGAAATTCACGTACAGGTATACGAAGATGGCGGACAGTTCGAACTTGACCCACATTATCATCTGGCAGCTATTAACATTTTCTGTAAAGCCTTAGGTATCGCAGATGCTAATGGATTCCGTAAGGAATTCCCTCAAGATTATTTGGATACCATTGAAAACATGATTATGTTCTATGCAAACATTTCTTTCCCTGATTACACCAATCCATGTTTCAGCGACGCCAAGTTGACAACAAAGAAAGAAATGGTGAAAAACTACAAGTCATGGAGCAAACTGTTCCCGAAGAACCAGGCAATCAAATACTTTGCCACAGAAGGAAAAGAAGGTACATTGCCAGATTATATGTCTAAAGGTTTCCTGAAATCAGGCTTCTTTGTATTCCGTAATTCATGGGGAATGGATGCTACCCAAATGGTAGTAAAGGCAGGTCCGAAAGCTTTCTGGCACTGTCAGCCGGATAATGGTACATTTGAACTTTGGTTCAACGGCAAGAATTTGTTCCCGGATTCAGGTTCGTATGTATACGCCGGTGAAGGCGAAGTAATGGAACAACGTAACTGGCACCGTCAGACTTGTGTTCACAACACAGTAACCTTGGACAACAAAAATCTCGAGACAACAGAATCTGTTACAAAGTTATGGCAACCGGAAGGTGCTATCCAGACTTTAGTGACTGAAAATCCGAGTTACAAGAATCTGAAACACCGTCGTTCTGTTTTCTTCGTTAATAACACTTACTTTGTCATTGTAGATGAAATGGCAGGTAGCGGTAAAGGTTCTATCAATCTTCACTATCAGATGCCGAAAGGAGAAATTGCCAACAGCCGCGAAGACATGACGTTCCTGACACAGTTTGAGGATGGAAGCAATATGAAACTGCAATGCTTTGGCCCTGCTGGCATGAGTATGAAGAAAGAACCAGGATGGTGTTCAACAGCTTATCGCAAACGCTACAAACGTATGAATGTATCGTTCAACGTGAGAAAAGACGGCGAAGAAGCTGTACGTTACATCACTGTTATCTACCCGGTTAAGAAAAGCGCAGATGCCCCTAAATTTGACGCTAAATTCAAGAACAAAGCGTTCGATGAAAACGGTCTGGAAGTAGAAGTGAAAGTAAACGGAAAGAAACAGTCATTAAAATACAAACTATAAAAAGCCTCAAAGCCTCTCCCTGCCCCTTTTCTTGGGAGAGGCTTCTTATCATTATGGAAAACTATTACACCTCCTCTACCCTACTCCTCCCATTGGCAGCACTAAGTCTCGTTTCTTGCAGCAGCCAAAAGAAAGAAGAAGTCAGACAGCCGAACATTATCTTCATGATGACGGATGATCACACCACTCAAGCGATGTCCTGTTATGGAGGAAATTTGATTCAAACTCCTAATATGGACCGGATTGCCAATGAAGGTATTCGCTTTGATAATTGTTACGCTGTCAATGCTCTTTCGGGACCTTCGCGCGCTTGCATCCTCACCGGCAAGTTCAGTCACGAAAATGGTTTTACCGATAATGCAAGTACATTCAACGGCGATCAGCAGACATTCCCCAAACTTCTTCAGCAAGCCGGATACCAGACTGCCATGATTGGCAAATGGCATCTCATCAGCGAACCGCAAGGTTTCGACCTGGAGTATCCTTAGCGGCCAACATGAGCAAGGTGACTATTACGATCCTGATTTCTGGGAAGACGGAAAACATATCGTAGAAAAAGGATATGCTACGGATATTATTACCGACAAAGCAATTAAATTCCTTGAAGGACGTGACAAGAACAAACCGTTCTGCATGATGTATCACCAGAAAGCCCCACACCGTAACTGGATGCCCGCTCCCCGCCATTTGGGCATATTCAACAATACAACTTTTCCGGAACCGGCTAATCTGTTCGACGACTACGAAGGTCGTGGAAGAGCTGCTCGCGAGCAGGATATGTCTATCGAGCACACGTTGACAAACGACTGGGATCTCAAATTGATGACTCGTGAAGAGATGCTGAAAGATACAACCAACCGTCTTTATAGTGTATATAAACGTATGCCTATTGAAGTTCAGGATAAATGGGATTCTGTATACGCCGGGCGCATTGCCGAATACCGCAAAGGTGACTTGAAAGGCAAATCTTTAATCAGCTGGAAATATCAACAATATATGCGCGATTATCTGGCTACGGTTCTGGCAGTAGACGAAAATATCGGCCGACTACTGAATTATCTCGAAAAGATTGGTGAACTGGACAATACAATCATTGTCTACACCTCCGACCAGGGTTTCTTCCTTGGAGAACATGGCTGGTTTGACAAACGCTTCATGTATGAAGAATGTCAGCGCATGCCTCTTATCATCCGTTACCCGAAAGCAATCAAAGCAGGAAGTACCAGTAATGCAATCAGCATGAATGTAGACTTTGCTCCTACCTTCCTCGACTTTGCCGGAGTAGATATCCCGTCAGATATTCAAGGAGCTTCTTTGAAACCGATATTGGTCAACGAAGGCAAAACCCCGGCCGACTGGCGTAAAGCTGCTTATTACCATTATTACGAGTACCCTGCAGAACACTCTGTAAAACGTCACTATGGCATCCGTACACAAGATTTCAAACTAATTCATTTCTACAACGATATTGACGAATGGGAAATGTATGACATGAAAGCTGATCCGAGAGAAATGAACAACGTCTTCGGCAAACCGGAGTATGCTAAAGTACAAAAAGAGCTGATGGAGCTACTTCAGGACACTCAAAAGCAGTATAAAGATACTGACCCGGATGAAAAGGAAAAAGTCCTCTTTAAAGGTGATCGCCGACAAATGCAAAA
>DXOJ01000786.1 GCA_019412865.1 Bacteroides sp.
CAATACAACAATTTTCAAACTCATGCTATTAATTTTAGTATTAGTATTTCTACAAGTTAGCAGCCAGTAGTCAAGTAGTAATCTCTTGCTATCTAAACTATCCGGTTAACTATCAGCTTGCAAATTTACTCAAACACTTGGTTCTGACAAGAAATCCGAGTAAAAAATGCACAGGTTTAAGATTTTTGAGCAAAAGAGGAAGGTTTTTATAGATTTCATTCAGGGTTGGCAAGGTGTTTATGGGCAGTCTGCCGGATTGTCCGGCAGACTGTTGATGAATTCCGGATTATTTGATAAGTTCGTAATAATGTGCGTTCGTGAAATTATCATTCTTGAAAATAGCTTTTTGCATAATTCCTACTTTCGTGAATCCCACTTTCTCTAATACACGCATGGATGGGGAGTTATGCTCAAATACGACTGCGAATACACGTACTTTATCAGTGTGTTCGAAATAATAGTTGATGGCTTCTTTCAAAGCATCAGTTACGATTCCCTGATTCCAGAAAGGTTCTCCAATCCAGTAGCCTGCTTCTGCACTAAAACGTTCTACATCCGTAGCGGGTACAAAACCGATACTTCCGACTGCTTCTCCATTTACTTCAATGCAGAAATCATGAATATTTTCTTTTGCTTGTATCATAGCGAGAAAAACTTTAGCATCTTCCTGACTATAAGGATAGGGGAGACCGTCACGGCAGTTATCCCAAATATTCTTGTTATTGAGATATTTGGCTAATGATGCTGCATCTTCGGTTTGCCAGGTACGGAGAGTATAGTTTTTCTTCTGCACGATAATTCCTGTTTTCTGTACCATATCATCTATTATTTTATCCCAATTTCAGCTAACCCCATCGGTTCACCGTCATGTATCATCCGTGTTGCTTTCAACTGAATATAGCGAGCCTTGACCGGAGTAAAGTAAACCGATTGCAAAATCGGATTGCTCTTTATATTGGAAAATTCATCTTTGGCTACTACCTGATTGACCGCATTGCTGTCCATGCCTACAGAGATTTCATAAGCCGCGATCAACCCTTTATTATATTCACTTTGGTCGGGGAGATAGTGGAATGAGGTAATCGTGCGTTCTTCTCCCAAGTCAATCAATAGTGTATTTCCATTGATGAAACAGGTGGTCTGGTCGTTCTTATCCATACCTTTCTGTGCTTCCTCCACGTCTACTCCAACAAGAGTGAACGGGTAGCTTTTCAGTTCTGTAGCTTTTGCTGTGTATGTATCCGAAGTCTCTCCTGCATAATATCCTTCAATGTTATTAATACAGAGACAAGCCCGTGAATCTGTGAAGCGGATACGAATCTTATCCGTAGTGATTGTTTCGAAACGAAGGAGCCGTTTATATCCGATAGTGGTAGTCTCCTCATTGAGCTTTACAGGGATCCATTCGCCTGCCTGGTTATATTCTACAACGAATGATTTGACACGTTGTCCGAGAGGAATATATTCCTGCAACATCATACGGTTGATCTTCTCTGCTTGAGGTAAATCGAATTCGATAGTGGCTGAAATGACATCGTCATTGGTAGCCCAATAAGTATCATAATCACCGTCGGTCACAGCTTTGGCGGAGAATGTTCTTCCGCGTTCGTCCGATGCTTTGGGAGAGAGTCCGGCCAGCAGATTGTGTGCCAGTTGTTTTTGTATATTCTGGTGGAAGTTTACGGCATTGGCAGAGTCAGTAGGATGAATCAATCCGTCACGGTCTACCGGGAAGTTTAATAATAGCGTTGCGTTATGTCCTACGCTGCGGTAATATAAATCGGTCAGTTCGTCTACTGTTTTCACACGGTCGTCTTCTTCCGGATGATAAAACCATCCCGGACGGATGGAAACATCACACTCGGCAGCTACCCATTGGTTACCGTCGGCATGACCATATTGCAGTTCACGATACTTGGGATAGCCCGGATAAACTTCTCCGGCACGGAGAAAAGACCAGTTGGTGGCTCCGGCAAATCCGTGTTCGTTGCCCACCCAACGACAGCCCGGACCTCCATCCGAGAAGATAACAGCTTGTGGCTGTAACTCATCAATCATCTTGTAAGCTCGCGGATAGTTATAATAAGTTTTGCGGTCGATCGTACGGCTGTCTTTTGCTCCGCCATACCAGCCGTCTCCACCGTTGGCACCATCAAACCAGATTTCAAATACATCACCGTAGTTGGTCAGCAATTCGTTGAGTTGTTTATAGAAGTATTCTACATATTCGGGGGAACCATAATTGGCCTGATGCCTGTCCCAGGGAGAGAGATAGACTGCGAATTTAATGCCATACTTTTTGCAGGCATCGGACAGTTCGCGAACAATATCTCCTTTTCCGTCTTTGTACGGAGTGTTGCGGATACAGTACTCTGTCAGTTGCGTGGGCCACAGGCAGAATCCATCGTGATGTTTCGCTGTCAGGATCACTCCTTTCATGCCGGATTTGACAAATGTCTGTACCCATTGTTCACAGTCCAGACGGGTAGGGTTGAATGTTGTAGGATCGGAGTCTCCATATCCCCATTCGCGGTCGTTGAATGTGTTAAGTCCGAAGTGTACAAAAGCATACGTTTCCATTTTTTGCCATTCCACCTGTTTGGCTTCGGGAATGGGTAAGATAGCTTCCGGTGCTTTTACCGAATTACAGGCACTTAGTAGAAAGAGACCTGTTGCGAAGATAAGAAAGTGTTTTTTCATGGGGGTGTTTATTAGTTAATAATTGAATGTAAGAATCATCTACAATGTAATTCCAACTACAAAATAAAGTTGCTCTTCATAAGGGTTGGCTATTAGCTTTCCGAAGATGGGTAAAGAGAAGTTGGACGTTATTTTGATATCTTTTGTTGCAGATAATCCGATATTGACTACATTGAATTTGTCGGAGTACATACTTTCCCAAGGAGTGAAACCAGCTTCGATATTCATATTTACATCCTTCACGCTGAACGGGTAACTCAACTCGCAGTAACTGGACCAGGCACGTTTCCCGTTTTCCCGGTAATCGTTTCCGGCAAAGGTAGTGTACCAGCTTACTGACAATGGGAACTTTTCGCTAAGCATATAGCCGGCTCCTGCCTCGAAAGTGTGTCCGGTAGAGTGCGAACTGTAATTGAAGTATTTGAAAGGTTCTTCTTCTGTCTGGGTAAAATAGTTATTGGCGTAAAGAGTCAGGTTTTTGTATTCGTACTCTAGTGATAAATCTATTTCATTGTTCTTTTCGCGAAATTCGGTAGAGCCCCATGCGTAAACAGTTAGTCCTTTCCAGTTGAGGCCGAGTGAAGGCTGCACACTTGCATTACCGCTATCTATACCACGCCAGATATAACTGCTTACAAAATCAGCAGTTACAAAAACTTCTTGTGCCTGTGCAAAGGCTGTACAAAACAGGATGACAATAAGTAGGATTCGTTTTTTCATTTTATCGGTTATTTCTTCTTGTTTTCGGGGGATAAAGATACACAATATATAGATAAATGATGACAGATGAGGAGAAAAAAGAAAACGGCTGTATTGAGCAGCCGTTTCTTAAGTAATTGTGAATCTTGAAAGTTAGTTAGAAAGTGACGTCCATTTTCAGCACGAAAGTACGTGGGGCGGCAACTGCCATTGGGCGGTAGCTGTATTCTTTATTCAACAGGTTGTTCACCATAAACTGGAAAGCTACTTCTTTTGTGGCTTTTACTCCGAAGCGTACGTCGACAGTAGCATAGTCTGTATTATGTTTTTTCCAGTAAGTAGCCAGTGTTTCTCCTTTTGAATAACCGAAAAGGATGCCACGTACATAATCCATCAGGTCTTTCTGCTGTTTCTCGCGTTCGTCCAACATCAGATAGTCAACTGCCAGAATTTTGCTCTTCCATGCTACATTGGCACCGACATTGATACGTTTCCACTGGAAATCTACCGTAGCTTTAAAACTGTGCTTCGGGCGATATTTAAGATACTTACCTGTGTTCGATTTCTCTTTCATCTGAAGAGGATCGGTATAAAGCCCTTCTACTGCATTACGTTCCTGATAGTCAGCATCGCGTGGCTCCGTGTATACATATCCTAAGTTATAGAACAACTTCGTATTCTTATTGAAATTATACACGCCGTTCGTTGAAATTTCTACTCCGTAAATCTGGGCTTTCGATACATTGTGGAACTGGGCTCCGATACCGAACCCTTTGCCATCTGTCAGCATCTGGAATGCATCGCCTATGCTATTAATCATCGTGTAATTGGCATTGTTGAACAGCCCGAACTGGAATTCAACCATGTCTTTATATTGTGTATAGAATCCTGCAACATCCACAAAACCCTGGAAATTACCAACTTTATATCCTTGCTTAATTCCTAATTCCGCATTAAATCCTTTCTCCGGTTTGATGTCCAGATTAGGATAAACGCCAACTCCACCAATATCCTTGCGCAGGTATTTTTCATTGATAGACGGATTACGGTAACCCTGTCCGAAGCTGGCACGGATAAAACTGTAATCAGCCAACTGATAATTTAACCCTGCACGGAAGACCGGACGGAACGGGACTTTGGTTCCGAAGATTTTAGTTTCGGCTTCACGGTGATGATTATTCACCCGATAATATTCGGCACGTACACCGGCAGATACACTCAAACGATCCCAGAAGCGCTGATCGTATTGGAAGAAAGCAGCTATATTATCACTTTTGTATACCTCATCCATTACAGCGGAGTCATAGCGGATATGTTCCAGGGTTACTCCGGTAGTGATTTGTGCACCGCCTTCCCATTTCTTATTGAACTGGTAGTCGAGGTAGTAATCGAAGTTCTTATCAGTCTGTGTTTTTGGAGTGTTTCGTGACGGATTGATAACATTTGATAACCACGGAATCAGATCACTCGGTAACTGTCCGTTCGTAAGTCCCCCTAAGTCACTCGGCACTCCGTTGTCCATTACCCAAGAGATCAGATCGCAATAATCGGCAGTCGTCGCATTCGGGAAAATATTGCCTAATGAGGTGAACACTCCGTTCATGGCATCTTCCAGATTTCCGTTGATAAGTCCGGAACCTATACCTACCAATGCAGGATAAAGTGAACTGTAATCGCCACCGGCTATATTCTGTATCGTTTTGGCATCAGTTCCCATATTTCCCAGAATATCAGTGATGGAAGTTCCTTGGGTAGGGCGTACGATATTATCGGCACTGTAATAGAAACGTCCTTTAATCTTATGTGACGTACCGTTTTCCGGATTCACATAGTTGATGAACGGATCGATATGGAAATTATTCTCTTCACGTCCCATGTTGGTGAAAGGAGACGGTTTGTACACTTCCGTTGGTGAACGCCAGATAAAGAAGTCACCATATTGATTGGAAAGGAAATCGACATTGAAACCATAATTCAACAGTTTCATTCCCATATCAGGCTGATGATAAGTGAGGCTCCCTCCCATACGGAAACGTTTGTTGTATCCCTGTTGGCGGTATCCTTCGTCAGTGAAAAGATTGATTCCTCCGCTGACATCGAAATTGCCGATACGACGGGAGTGGGAGAGGTCGAATCCTTCGTAAATAGGATTCCGTATACCGCTAAGAAGACTTCCGCGCAAGATTGGTTTAACAGAATATTTATCATCTTTCCAGAAACTCTTGTCGCTCCATTGGTATTCGTCGTTTTCCGCATCACCATATACTCCCACATAAGCACTGAAACGTGTTTTCGGAGTCAGTCCCGGACGTGCAGTACGGATGTTGATAATGCCGTTCAAGGCTGATGACCCGTACAACACGGAGGAAGCTCCTTTAATAACTTCCACCTGTTCTACATTTTCTAAAGGTATGGTGTTCCAATTGATTTCACCGGTTTTTGGATTCAGGGTACTCATGCCGTCTATCAGAATCTGGCTGCGTGCACCTACACCGTAAGTCCATCCGCTGCCACCGCGCATAGAGGGCTGTTTGTCTACAATGTCTACACCGGGCAATGTACGGAGTGTGGAAGAAATATCTGTCGGTGCCTGACGGGCAATATCTCCGGCTTTCACCACATCCATGGAGACAGTGACATCACTCAACTTCTGTTCAAAGCGTCCGGCACTGACTACGACTTCTTCCAGCAGCTTGGTGCTTTCTTTCATGTAAACGTCTTTGGTGACTACTTCACGCTTGTTGATAACGATGGGCATCAAGACATCATCATAGCCAACATAGCTGAATACAAGGTCAACTCCACCTTCGGGAAGTTTGATTTCATATTCTCCGTTAATGTTGGATACTACTCCCTGATTACCATGAAGTTTGTAGGTGACGGTGGCTCCGACCAATGGCTCATTGGTCTTGGCATCATATATATGTCCTTTCAGGGTTTGGGCAAAGATGCTTCCGAAACCGGTAAGGCATAACAGGATTGTTAGGATATATAATTTCTTCATTGTTTTTTGTTTTATTTATTTGGAACAATTTCCAAACCAAATTCTATTTTTTCAGGTGATAGAAAAGCGTCTGATATACCGTTCAAAAATATAGAGATGATTCCTCCCAGTGATTGCATATCTTCTGGAAGCAGACTGACTATTAGCGGACTAAGATCTGGTAGTAATTTGGCTATGGGAGTAAAACCTTCTTTGTCTAAGTAAATAAAAGTATGTCCATCTTTTGAAATAACTTGCATCGGGATTCCGGTAGTTAACCAATTGAAAATAGCTTTGAAAGAAGTGTCATTGACATTGAGCAGGAATCCAAGTGTTTCATTTTTTAGACTTTGATTGAGCGTGGTTAGCAATTCTTTCACTTTCATAGCATCCATTTGGGATATAGCTTCAATGATAGCATTGGTTATATTGACATCCATATATTGATTGCCGCTGGATACTGAGGCAATAATATTAGCTAAGTTTAATTTTAATATTAACTTACCGTCTTTTTGGAACCAATTAGCAAATCCTTTTGGAGATGGAATATAATTACGGTTAACAATGTTAGGAGTAATCATATCCTGTGTTAATGGATTTTCTAGAAATCCAAAAATGATATCCATGTCTACTCCTGTCAATGGTTCATTTGAATAAGAAGCCGTTACATTCCCGTCCGCTCCTAAAGTAATTTCTTGTAGAACTTGTGGCAAAATATAACTTAATATGTTTTGAATAGCACTACCCCATGTTTGAGTTGTGGCTCCACTTTCTGAAGCTTCTATGTCTGCATAAAAATAGCATGATGCATTTAGTACTTGTCCGTCAACATCTTGCCATGTATATTCTTCTCCCCACATGTCTCCAACTACAATCGTTTTGATACCATTAATAACTGTGGGTAGTTTATAAGTATTTGCCCATAATTCTGCATTGCCCATTTTGATATTGGATATATTTAATGTTAACTGTCCTTTTATTACGCGTCCTTCGTATCTAAAAGAGCTTAAAGTCTCATTTCCCATACTATTTCCTGAAAAAGAATATCCTTGCCCATCTCCAGAAAGGGGGATAGACATAATTTTTACTTCTTTTTCTCCTGGTAAAATATCATATAAGTTAATAATAGCGGTTTCTCCTGTTACAGTGCTAAAGTCTACTGATTTTCCGATCATTGTTTCACCATTATAGGTAAGAATTAGATTCGGATTGGGGTTTGATAGTTTATTTGAATAATTGGCTGTTACATCTATAGGCTCTGGTCCGTAGTGATCATTATCACAAGAAGTTAAAAATGCAGACGCTACGGCAAGGCAGCTTATTAATAGGATAGATATTTTTTTCATTGTTCTTTTATATTAGATAATTAAAATGAATTATTTCTTAGCTGTGAGGTCAATACCGATTTCCATTTTATCGAAAAGGGCTGCAACTTCAATTAAATTTGTTTCCAGCAAACTACCGATGATGCTGATGAACGGCATGAGAGTTTCTTTGTTGAAATAGATATAAGTATGTTCTTTTGTTGAGTTGATGCCCATTGGTATTCCGTCTTTCATCCATGTGAGCAGAGTTGCAAAAGTATCATCATCCAATTGAAGAATATAGGTGATTATTTCATTGTTTAAAATCATATTGATGGCACTTAACGTTAATTTTAAACGTGCCGGGTCAGATTTTAGAAGTGCTTCACTGATTCCTGCGATAAGCTGATAGTCAATTTGCTTTCCGTTGTTTTGTGCTATGAGAGACACAATGGCAGGGATATTTAGTTGTACGACAAATGCTTTGTTGCCTGTTTGATTCCAGTAGGCCAATCCTTTGGGAGATGACTCATAAGTGTGTTTGTTGATCAGACTTTTGAATTCAGCGTCAGTTTTGCCCGAATTGGCAACTTCCATAATTTCATTCATGTCTACAGGGCTCGTAGTATAGCTGGCAGTGACAATTCCATTTTTCTCAAATGTAATATCCTTCAATACATAAGGAAAAATCACATCTAATATATTAGTTGCCATTTGCTGTATTTGTAAAATCACCGGCTGGAGAGATTCTCCTCCTGCTTTTGTAGTAATATTCACGTAGCTGGCTCCGCTATTACGGATGATACTTTCTTCATCTGTTGTGTGGGAGTATGCAGGAAATGTATATGTGTTTGCAATGGAGTTGGCATAAGCCATTGTTACGTTCAGTGATAGCTGCATGTTTTTCGGAGTTATTATTCCTTCATATTTCACCGTAGCTCCTCCCATTGTGATATTGGTCCCGCTGAAAGTATAATATCCTTTCTTTTCATTCTCATAAAGTTGGATGCGACTGATAGGAGTTTCCTTTTCTCCCGGGATTATATTATTCAGCGTCAGTGTTCCCGTTTCGCTATCTTCTGTCTTGAAGCTGACAGTTTTTCCAATTAATTTCTCTCCGCTGTAGGTTAGGTCTAGCGTATATGGTTTAATATACGAGCCATATTCCTGACTAATTTCTCCTGGCCAAAATAGCTTGTCATTGTAAGTTTCTTCGCATGATGTAAAGAAAAATATTGCGCAAGCTACATAAGATAGTTTTCGTAAGTTTCTCATTTTGCTTTTTGTTTTTATTGCGTATTTAATAAAACTTTGCAAAGTTCGACTAACAATTCTTTATTGTCAAGGTCTGTTTTTTTATTTTAATGTTCTATTTTTAATCGTATGCGGTAAAAGTACCTAAAATGAAAAAATAAATGTGTTCTATTTTTAATATCGATTGTTCTTCTTTTAAGAATGGCTGTAAAAAGAGAATGAAGAGGTCTCTAAAAAAGCAAATGGTTTTCCTCCTATTTTTCACAGGTGAGAAACCGTTCATTTTTTTTCTTCTCTATTTCTGACTCTTGCGGAAAGTTTAGAATGTAATATTCATCTTTACAACTTTCAATAAGTACTTCCGTAAAAAAGTGAAGAGGACTCCGCTGGAATATTACAAGAAATAAATCTATGTTTGCTTAAAATAGGGTTATACATAAAAATAGGATGTTTTATAC
>DXOJ01000787.1 GCA_019412865.1 Bacteroides sp.
GTTAATCACGATACTTTATCTATTTTTGTATTTGCCTACAAAAGTACTGTTTTTCTGCAATATAAAAATTCACATAGATTAAAAAGAATCAGGATTCGGAACGTAAACGGCTAAGATGCTGGGGAGTCATGCCAAGGAAAGAGGCTATATATCCCAATTGAGCACGGTGAATGACGTCGGGTTGATCGCGTAAAAGTTGTTCATAACGTTCTTTAGCCGGAAGATATAAACGGTTGATATGGTGAATATCCATATACAGTAAACATTCTTGGTGAATGACACGTCCCCAGTTGGCAATTTCTATATTAGCTTCATAAATCTGGTTTAAGTCTTCAATACGTATGGCGTATAATTCACAATCTTCCAGTAATTCTACATATTCATATCCCGGTTCGTTGTGATATAAATCTTTCATGGCAAAGGTCATATCACCTTCGCGTGAAAACCAGATAGTGATTTCTTCGCCGTCACGTAAACAATAGGACCGGCAAAATCCTTTTTCAATAAAGTAGACGTGACGGTCTGATACTCCGCCCTGTATCAGTAAATGTTTTTTAGGAAGCTCCATCTTCTTCATATAGCTGAAGAGTTCTTCCAGAGAGTTATCAGATACCGGATAATACTGACGGATTCCTTTGATGATATTTTCCATATTCAATTACTCATTTGGATGCTCTATCCACCAATCAATCATTTTTCGGGCAAGACTAAGTTTTCTGGGTAGTTCGGGTAAATGATCTCTTGTATAAAAGTCTCCCGAACTCAACTCCTCATCTTGGAGCTTGATTTCCCCTCCGGCATAATCAGCAATGAAGCCGACCATTAGTCCGCTAGGATAAGGCCAGGGCTGGTTACCAAAATAAGTGATATTCTTTACGTCCAGTCCGGTTTCTTCTTTCACTTCACGTGCTACACATTCTTCTAATGTTTCTCCGGTTTCCAGAAACCCGGCAACGAGACTGTTGAATGTTCCTTTAAAATTGCGGGCATGCACTAAGAGCAGTGAATCTTTCTTTCTCACTAATACAAGAATCGCTGTGGATATGGAAGGATATACCTCCCGACCACATTTCGGACAACGTTTCATGATAGACTCTTTCTGTTCCATCGGCGTGCCACAGGCAGAACAGAAACGGCTGTTTCTATCCCAATGCAGAATCTCATGCGCTTTTCCTGCAGTCTGGTAATGAGATAAAGGAAGATAATCATAAGAGGCACGAAGTCCTATCATTGCCCATTGCTCCGATTCTTCAATGGGAGAGGAGAGGGAGAAAGCTTTGCAGTTTCTCCCTTCCAGTGTTGTGATATTGTGTACTGTTGTTTTTTCTTTAATAATGATAGGAGAACTTTCTCCACATGGGACGGCATACTTACCATCCCCTTTTTTCTCAAGAAGCAGTTGATCTTTATAAAAGATAAACCACCATGATTGTACTGTCTGCTCCATTTTATTCCAATTCTTTTCTTCGCGCTGCGAAGTTATAAAAAAACTAGGTTGATATTTAGACTTACCGGATAAAATATCAATAGGCTAGCTTAATAAAATACGTTGCTCGATACCGATTTCCTGAATAAAATAATCGTCGTGTGAGATTGCAATTACAGTACCCGTATAGCTCTTGATGGTAGCAGTGATGATTTCAATGCTCTGTATC
>DXOJ01000788.1 GCA_019412865.1 Bacteroides sp.
TCTGCTTTTCAAGCAGTTTACGTTTACGGCTTACGTCACCACCATAACACTTCGCTGTCACATCCTTACGAACAGCCTTAATCGTTTCACGGGAAATAATCTTAGCCCCGATAGCTGCCTGAATGGCAATATCAAACTGCTGGCGCGGAATAAGCTCTTTCAGCTTCTCACACATCCGGCGTCCCATATCGTAAGCATTGTCAATATGTGTCAAAGTAGAAAGAGCATCCACAGGCTCACCGTTCAACAAAATATCCAGCTTCACCAGCTTCGAAGTACGGAAACCATTCGGATGATAATCAAACGAAGCATACCCTTTGGAAATACTCTTCAACTTATCATAAAAGTCAATCACAATTTCTCCCAAAGGCATATTGTAATAGATTTCCACCCGGTTACCGGAGATATATTCCTGTTTAATCAATTCACCACGCTTACCCAGACAAAGCGTCATAATAGGACCGATATAATCAGTCGTTGTAATAATAGATGCTTTGATATACGGTTCCTCGATATGGTCAATCATCGTCGGGTCGGGCATACCACCGGGGTTGTGCACCTCCTTCATATTGCCCTGCTTATCATATATATGGTAGGACACGTTCGGTACCGTAGTAATCACATTCATGTCAAACTCACGGTCCAGACGCTCCTGCACAATCTCCATGTGGAGCAATCCGAGGAAACCACAACGGAAACCAAAACCCAAAGCCAATGAAGACTCCGGTTGGAAAGTCAACGACGCATCATTCAGCTGCAACTTTTCCAAAGACGCGCGAAGATCTTCGAAATCTTCCGCCTCAATCGGGTACACTCCGGCAAACACCATCGGCTTCACCTCCTCAAACCCGGCAATAGCCTTGTCACACGGACGGGCAATATGTGTAATGGTATCTCCCACCTTCACCTCTTTGGAAGTTTTGATACCGGAAATTATATATCCTACATCCCCCGTACGAAGTTCGTTACGAGGCACCATATCCATTTTCAACACCCCTATTTCATCGGCATCATACTCTTTTCCCGTATTGAAGAACTTCACCTTGTCGCCCTTGCGAATCGTGCCGTTTTCAATCTTGAAATAAGCTATAATTCCACGGAAAGAGTTGAATACAGAGTCGAAAATCAAAGCCTGCAACGGCGCCTCTTCATTCCCTTCGGGATGAGGAATACGTTCAATCACAGCAGCCAGTATCTCTTCCACTCCCATACCCGTTTTACCGGATGCACGAATTACCTCCTCGCGCTTGCAACCCAACAGTTCAACGATTTCGTCCTCCACTTCTTCGGGATTGGCGCTCGCCATATCGTATTTATTGATAACCGGAATAATCTCAAGGTCGTGTTCAATGGCCATATACAGATTCGAGATCGTCTGCGCCTGCACTCCCTGCGAAGCATCGACAATCAGCAATGCCCCTTCACATGCAGCGATAGAACGTGACACCTCATACGAAAAGTCCACGTGTCCCGGAGTATCAATCAGGTTAAGGACATACTTCTCCCCCTGATAAGTATATTCCATCTGGATCGCATGGCTCTTGATAGTGATCCCTCTTTCTTTTTCCAGATCCATATTATCAAGCATCTGCCCTGAAGTCACCTGAATGGTGTTAGTAAACTCCAACAGACGGTCGGCCAACGTTGACTTACCGTGGTCAATATGAGCAATAATGCAAAAGTTGCGAATATTCTTCATTCTGAATTCTTATTATTTTTAGCTTTTTGGTGTGCAAAGATACGTAAATGGCGGAATATAAAAAAATGCGTTGATAA
>DXOJ01000789.1 GCA_019412865.1 Bacteroides sp.
ATAAGGAGAAACAGGTAAGGAATTTTTTGAATTTTCTTCGTTACATTTTTCATTACCATTAGTTTAAGATGTTAATTAACTACATTGTTTTCTAATCATCATTCTTTTTTTAATTGCATTAGCTATCATTATAAATATCACTCATAGTTGCTAGTATTAGATTTATATAAAAAAAACAATTATTTGCAAGTAGCGTATAATCCAATTGTAGTACCGGTAAATCCACCAGCCGTTGTAGTAGAGAGATAACTGGGATCTACATCTTTACAAAGCAGTTTCCAGCTTTTTTCACCATCAATAGAATAATAGAAGTCGTAACCAATTCCTTGAGATACTAATTTCAAATATACCTCATTTGTATCTGCGTCTATTTCATCTGAAGCCAATGTCTGTTCCTTTTCACCGATTTGTTTCAGAGAAATATTTTTATTCTCACCCACTTTATTCAAGCAGAAGAAATATTGATGCGCCTCATCTTTAAACAATAACATTCCAGCTGTTTCCTTATCGTTAGAAGGATTGAACAACATACGGGTAGTACATTCAAATTTATGATGTTGTAACCGACGGCAGACAAATGCCGGAGTTTTCTTTTCCGTAGCGCTAATATCTGCACACTTCAAGGTCAGATATCCGGGCGTTTCCGTCAATGAATATAAATCGGAAGCAGAAGCTCTTAAAGTCATCCATGGCATATCAAGTACAGGAGAATCAAAGTTCTCTATTAACTCGAAGTTACCATAAGTAACTATCGTATCGCGTTTCGCACCTTCACGTTTTACAATCATAGGTACTAAATCATCTCCTTGTGTCATGTACGGGAATCCGTCTTCACTCCATTTCACCGGCATCATAAATGTTTCACGTCCCAAATTCTCAAACTGATTATTAATAGGACGACAAGCCAGAAAAACAGCCCACCAATCTCCCTCTTTTGTTTGAATCAAGTCTGCATGACCAGCACAGGTTACCGAATTAGGACGGTCAGAATTCAAATGTCTTTGCGTCAGAATCGGATTGTTTTTCCATGGAAGAAATTTACCCATCGGAGAATCACCACGGAAAATCACTTCCGAATGCCAGTTTCCCGTTCCACCTTCGGCGGACATCAAGAAGTACTTTCCATTTATCTTATATAAATGAGGGCCTTCTATCCAAATTGGTTTGTCTGCCGGTTGAGCTCCTTTGTTTACAAGAATTTTACGGGGACCGATCGTCTTATCTGTTTTCACATCAAACTCTTGTATGCGTATAGTACGGTGTCCGCTATATTCAGGTTTATTATCCGGAGCCTCATCATTATTAACAATATATGCCTTACCATCTTCATCAAAAAAGAAAGAAGGATCAATACCTCCGACCTCCGGCAACATGACGGGTTCCGACCATTCACCAAACGGGTCTTGCGTCTTAACAAAGAAATTCCCGGCTCCGACATTGGTTGTTACCATATAATATGTCTTGTTATACGGATTATAAGAAATAGCCGGAGCAAAAATACCGCCACTCACTTTCTGTCCTTCCATATTCACTAATTGCGAAGCACGGTTCAACACATGCCCTATCTCTTTCCAATTCACCAAGTCTTTGCTGTGAAAAATAGGAACACCGGGGAAATAAGTGAATGTAGATGTTACCAGGAAATAATCACCTTCTCCATTTGTGCAAACACTAGGATCAGAATACCATCCCGGCAAAATAGGATTATAGAAATAGTCTTCATCTGACAGAGGATTGGAAATATAAAAATCATCATTTCCTTTATAAGAAAAATAATCAAAGAGAGCCACAGATTTTCCAATAGCCGGTAATTGTTGTTCTTTCTTTGAGTTACATGACATCATTGTTATCCCCAACATAAATATGGAGAGCCGGACGATTGACATTAATTGTATTACCTGTGTATTCTTCATAATACCTCTTATTTTCTTTATAATCAAATATGAATTACTGATCTTTTTCTGCAAAGATATGCCAGCTTATAAAACTACAAACATAATTATGTTACGGGCTTCTTTTCCTAAATAACATCTTCATTTTCAATGTTACATCTATCTTTCCCCTTGTAGCACACCCAAACAATTACACTGATTATAAGCACATTACAATCTTATTTTTTTTGAATAAAAGCTATTCAAATTCCCAATAATCCAGATTGAAAAGTTTGTTTCCTTTCTCTCCTTTAAAGCAGAAATAAAGATCATGTACACCCTTTGCATTCTTTATCCGGCATGACATCTGTTTATATATATCCAGTCCTCCTGTTGGTGATATACTGACACAGCCTATTACCGGACCTTCCGTGCTGTCCAGACGAATTTCTATCATTCCGCCTTTTTCAACACAAGCTGCGCTTACACTGAATTTCTTTGCTCCCTTCTTGCCAAAGTCGACACCACGCACACACAGATATTCATTATCATCAATATCGGTTATATACAAACCACCATTCTTATGATTTTCAGCTTTCAGACCATATCCCCAAGCCATCGTTTCGGCTTCCACTCTACGGTAAGGATTAAAGTTTTCAATCTGTTCCAGTTTCGTCTCCTGCCAATAAGGAACTTCCTTAATGGTTCCATCCGGATTATAATGCATTTTTGCAACAGATACCGAACGACGTTCTTTATGGTCGAAAGTCTCCAGATGAAGCAAATCATAATTTAGGCCGAACACATAAGAACTGCCTTTATAATCAATAATTCCGGGATGATTTCCTCTGGTTCTTTCCGTTGGACGCATAATATATCCTTTTGTACTCCATGGTCCGGTAGCTTTGTCGCTCATAGCATAGCCAATCCCTTCCGGACAACAAGTAGAAGCAAAAGCCATATAATAATGACCGTTACGTTTATATACCCACGGACCTTCCTGATAATGTTCCGGTTTATCAGCCAATTTGACTATTTCCCCCGAATATGAAATCATATCTTCATTCAGTTTCACATAATAAACATTCGGATTGCCCCAATACATATACGCTTGTCCGTCATCATCAATAAATACGGTAGGGTCAATATCATCCCAATGCTCTTTTTGCCAAACTAATGGTTTATTCAAAGGGTCTTTAAAAGGACCGTAAGGAGAGTCGGATACCAATACGCCAATACCATTACCGTGAATCGGGCAATACATGTAAAACTTGCCATTACGTTCGATGACCTGTTCTGCCCAGGCACCATTATCACGTTTCACCCAATCAAAACTCTTCAGAGAAGCGACCGCTCCGTGATCGGTCCAATTCACCATATCAGTGGAGGTATAAAGCAACCAGTCCAACATTTTGAATCCTTCGGCATCATCCTCATCATGGGTTGTATAAAGGAAAACGGTATCGTTATATACCATCGGAGCCGGATCGGCAGTATATTTTGTTTGTATAATAGGATTTTGTGCAGTTCCTGAAGTAGCGGCAGTGATTGCCAACAAAAACGACACGCCTAAAAATTTAAAGTTTCTCATATTCTTTTATTTAAAATGGTTATTTGGTTATTAATACTCCACCATTGCAAGGAATAGCCAATTGTAATTCTTGTTTCTTCCCTATTTCTATTTGTTTCACACCACCCTGTAATGCCTTATCATCACTAAACAGTCTCACCTTTTCTCCATTGGAGAACATCGGCAAATTAACTTTAAGTTTCAGTGTTTCCTTCTGCGCATTTACTCCGGCAATATACCATTTGTCTCCATGACGACGGGCAAGAATAACGTATTTGCCAGGATAACCGTCAATGAAACGTACCTCATCCCAAGTCGTTGGAACCTCTTTCATAAAATCAATAGCCCACGACGGAGAATCGGTCAGGTTATTCGGTGCCAGAGCAAAATGCTGTACCGGACTTTGAAATAGAACCGCCGTAGCCAGTGCGTAGACATCTGATGTCACCCGCCGGCTTCCCCGTGGAGCATTATCCACATTATAATATTTGTTCAATGCACTACCTCCAAAATCCATGCTACCCACAGTATTACGAATAAACGGGTGCAAAGTAGCATTAAAGGCCTCATGATCACAGCTGCCTTGAGAGAAATGAAGATTTTCACTAGCCAATACAGCCTCACTCGATGCGAAGTTAGGATACATACGTTCCCAGCCACGAGGCAAAGTACATCCATGGAAAATAACTAAAAGACCGTACTCGTTTGCATCCGACAAGATATCCTCATACAACTGCATAGTCATTTGCTTGTCACCTCCGAAAAAGTCAACTTTTATTCCACGGATACCAATGCTTTGCATCCATTTCATCTCCTTACGTCTGGCTATCGCATTATCCATAATACCTCTCGGAGTTTGCGGAGCATCATTCCAATACCCATTCGAATTATACCACAAATAAAGAGCTACCCCTTTGTCCTTCCCATATTTAGCCAATTCTTCAATTTTATCACGTCCTATTTGTTTATCCCACAAGGCATCCACCAACACGGACTGATACCCCATTACTGCCGAAAAATCAATATACCGGAGTTGCTCTTTATAATTAGTACTTCCATCCATACCGATAATCCAGCTCCATGAACCCCGTCCATACGTATACTCTCCTTTTGCCGGATAAAGCGGTTTTACAACATCAAAAGGAACCGTTGTCTCCACTATTGGAGCCAAAGTCTTGCCCACAGTAATAGTACGCCAAGGCGTCTCGCCCGGTAATGCTATCCCCGGAGAAACCGTACCATTCCCATTTGCTTCACCTTCTTGCGGAAATCCAATGGTATACACTCCTCCTTTGTGTCCCAACAGACGGCTCGCACAATATCCACCATTTACTCCCGTTTCGGAAACAAGCACCCAACCATTATCTCCATTACGGAATAGGCAGGGAAATGTATACCCTTCTCCCCAGCCATTTTTGCCTGCGACATCATCTGCCGTATAAGACGTCTCATAACTTGGAGAAGTACGGGCAAATCCCCCCATCGGTTTACTTTGCGGACAAAGGAAAGTGGTGGTTCCGTCAGGAAACGCAAATCCTGTGGCTTCTTGCTTAACCACGCAACTTAGTGTCTCACCTTGCGGATACATCTTATATTTAAAAGCAACATCGTTATTACTTATGCGGAATATAACATCATAAATTGTTTTCCCTTGTTGTGTAAACGAAAATACAGCTTCATTTGCCACATAACGAACCTTGCTCTGCTTAATAGAAGCTAACTCGTATGTTTCATCTATTTTATTTGTTGAAACATTCTTCTCCAGCGACATCCCCGATGAGAAATCTCCTATATTTGCAATCATCCCCAATGGAGATGGTTTCAAAAAGAGAACATTGTCATAACTAACAGAATAAGAGGGCCTTCCATCCATATCTGCGACTGTTACTACCAGCTTTCCATCAGGACTTGTTATCTGTTTATTTTCTGCACTTGCAACGCTACTACCCAATAACATAGCCATTACTATAAAAAACTTCACCATATTTCTACTTTTTAGATTCTTCTCTATTGGCATAATCACACATTCTATTACAATCAAAACTTTACAGAAATAGCCTTTCCATTATAATCGACTTTTTTTTGAGTCCCGTCCTGGAGAGTTACAGTAAACTTACGGTTCTTCAACATTCCCTCATACGCACCTTTTCTTGCCCCTATCGTCAATTTACGAGATGCATTATTCCAAGAAATTGGAATTTCCGTATAAGCTCCTTTTTCGTAATTGTAATTATCAAATTCATCTTCATATAAAATGAAGTTTCCATTCGCACCCGCATACACCTTCAATTCAAGATGATCCCACGGTTTTTCAGTTGCATACTGAACTTGTGGACCGACAGGAATGATACTACCCGCTTTTACATACAATGGAATAACATCCAGTGTAGTCTCTTTGGTAATTTCCTTTCCGCCTTCATGTTTCTCGTTTGTCCAGAAGTCATACCATAGCGTTCCTGCCGGTAAGTATATGTTAGTAGATTTCGTTTCCATGAAATCCACAGCAACGTCAGTTTTTGTTTTTTTCGCTCCATCTCTGTTCCATCCTTCTTCTTCGGAGACTTTTACCACAGCTTCCGGTGTATATTGTGCATGAGCAATCGGAGCCACAAGGAGCGACTTTCCAAACATATATTCGTCATTGATATCCCACACCTTTCTGTCATCTACAAAATCCATCATCAAAGCGCGCATAAAACTCGATTGGCGATTGCTCACCTCCCAAGAAGTAGAATAAATATAAGGCAACAGAGAGTAACGCAAACCTATCATTTTCTCGATAGCATCATATACAGGCTCACCCTTCTTTCCGAACTTATAGATTTCCCTATAAACATCCGTCCCGTGCGAACGCATCATCGGATTGAACGTTCCAAACTGCAACCAACGCACATAAAGCTCCTGATACAATGGATTTTTTGAAGCACTATCATCATTCCAGCTTTTATTATAGTGTCCTGCAAAAAAGCCACCAATATCACTATTCCAGTGAGGCATACCACACAAAGAAAAGTTTAATCCGGCAGGAATCTGATTTCTAAAACTCTCCCATGTGGAAGCGACATCACCACTCCATACATTTGCACCATAACGTTGTTGCCCCAAAAATCCCGAACGGGTTAAAATAAACACCCGTTTATCCGAAGTCACTTCACGCTGATGGTCGTAAACCCCTCCGACAGTCATCAACGGATAAGCATTGCGCACCTTACGGAACGAGCCCAGATAGGTTTTGGTATCCATATCCTCCGGCTTCCAGTCCAAATGGTCGGGTTCGGTAGAGTCCATCCACCAGGCATCCATTCCCAACTTGAAAATTCCATCATTCAGATATTTCCAATAAATATCACGCGCTTCGGGATTGTAAGCATCATACACTCTTACACCGGAAGGATATTCCATATTGGGGGGCCATGACTCCAATCCCGATTGCGGCCAGGTAGTGAAGTTAAACAACATCCCTTTTTTGTCCAATTCTCTATAAGGTTTAGTCATCGGTCCGAATGACGACCAGATAGATATAGCCATGTGTGCGTTCATCGCATGGACATCCTCAATCATCTTTTGAGGATTATTGAAAGTCGGATTCTGGAAATCCATCGCATTCCACAAATAGTTATGCCCCCAATATTGCCAATCCTGAATAATACCATCCAAGGGAACACCCAATTCACGATATTTACGAACAACGTCTACCACTTCCTCCTGGCTCTTATATCTTTCTTTACTTTGCCAGTAACCATAAGTCCATAAAGGAAACATCGGTGCTTGCCCGGTCAAGCTGCGTACCTGTGCTATAACACCGTCGGCATTTTTCCCATACATGAAGTAATAATCCACACAGTCACCTACTTCAGAACGGAAAGATGTTTCAACTTCGTTATCCGTAAAAAGAGTCGGCGAATAGTTATCCCAAAACACACCATATCCTTTAGTAGACTGGAAGAAAGGTGACACATCTTCCACATTTCCCTGTATCAGATTTTTAGTCATGTTCCGCTGAATCATCTTTCCATTTTGCAATTGTCCCAAACCATAAATAGCTTCCTCCTTATCTAATATAAAAGGTTGATAAACCTGATAAGTTTTTGTCCCGGCATCATCGAAATCGATAAACTGCATACCGGATTTCTCTGCCAATAACGACTTGCCATCCTTTGAGAAATAAGAAACAATTCCCGTCC
Source organism: Bacteroides sp. (assembly GCA_019412865.1). Classification (GTDB taxonomy): domain Bacteria; phylum Bacteroidota; class Bacteroidia; order Bacteroidales; family Bacteroidaceae; genus Bacteroides. Next base: position 7,626 of record DXOJ01000789.1, read on the forward strand.
CGGTGTCCACACTGACACTTAGTTCGCTGGTGTTCAATACAATCTTATTATCTTGTATATCAGCCTTGAAACTTACCTTTTCGGGTTTGGCAATTACAGAAAGACTCTGTTTTTCATAGGCAACACCTTCCGGCGATTTTATTACTCTCGCCACAGCAGGCGCAAAGAATTGTACTTCTATATCCACTGCATTTACAGTGGTTTTGATGCCGGACGATGTTTTCTGATAGTTCTGTGCGAATAAAATATTTGTGCTGAAGCATAAACATATACCCCAAAATAGATGATGTATTTTCATAATTTGGAATGATAAGGTTTCTAATTAATAACCAACAGATGTTGCATACAGTCCGATCATTGCTCCTGTAAAGCCACCAGCCTCATTAGTAGAAAGAATATCGCCGGAAACGGTTCCTCCTAAATTTAGGAAACCCTTGCCATCAATCGAATAATTAAAACGATAATCATCTCCATTGGCTGTTACTTGCAGTGTCACAGGTTTCTCTGTTTCTATCTTCACCTCACCCAGGACACTCGCTTGTCCTTTTTCGGTTCTTTGCAGTATCAGGTAATAGTCTTTCCCCTTTTTAGTGATACCGAAAACATAGTGATATCTTTCATTCTGATAACATGTTATACCGGCAAAATCTTTCTCATTTTTCGGTTTGTACTCCATGGTTGCTGCCGCTGTAAATTGATTATGCTGCTGACGGTAGAACAAGGTAGAAGTAGGTTTCACTTCATTGATATTTGAGGTAAAAGGGATGATCCGCAACCCTTTATCGGTCATATCAACGAAATCTTCACGAGGACCTCTAAGACCGATCCATCTAAGGTCTAATGTCTTATCGGAGAAATCATCCTTAAAGACAAAGTTGCCACTAGGCAAATAACCGTTTTTCCCTGTTTGGTTCTCAACTCCCGAAGGCATCTTCAATGTAGGTTTCATAGGGATAAGCCCATTCTCGAAAACGGGAAATGTTCCGCTCCAGTCCACCGGAAGAATAAAAGTTTCGCGTCCGGTATTCACTCTGTTCTTCTCATTGGGGCGTATTCCTAAAAATACACCATAATATTTTCCGTCGGGTCCCTCCACTAAGTCTGCATGACCAGCCCAGTCTACTTTATTCGCCCGATTTGCAGGAAAATAGCGTTGAGTTAAAATAGGATTATTATTTGACGGAAAATAAGGTCCTTTCGGATGATCACTTACAAAAATGACTTCGCTATGCCAGCCTCCGGTTCCTCCTTCCGCACACATTAAATAATAACGTCCATCTTTCTTATAGATATGAGGAGCTTCAATCCATATCGGCTTTTCTTCTATATTAACGCCACCGTTTACTATGATCCGGTCCGTTCCCGGAACCACTTTATCATTCTCCACATCATAATCCCATATTTTTATGACACGGTGTCCCGAATAACGCTCGTTTGCTTTAGCAGGAGCATCATTATGTACCACGTATGCCTTGCCATTATCATCAAAGAAAAGAGAAGGATCAATGCCTTCAAATTGAAGTTTGACCGGATCACTCCAGCCATTCTCCGGATTCTTTGTCTTTACCACCATATTTCCAAAGCCACCGGAAAATTGAGTGGTTATCATATAAAACGTATCATTATTGGGATTATATCTTATAGCAGGAGCATATACACCAGCACTAATACCACAATCTTCAACCTTTAATTGTGACGTTCTGTCCAGCACATGACCGATTTGTTTCCAGTTGACCAAATCATTAGAATGGAAAATAGGTACCCCGGGAAACATAGCAAAAGATGAGCATACTAAATAATAATCATTACCTTTCCGCGTTATACTCGGATCGGGATAGCAACCCTGCAAAATAGGATTATAGAACTCACCTGGCTTTAAAGGATTGTTTTGATAAATAGCATCCTCCCCCTGATAAATAAATTGCGTAAAGACAGGAGTATTTTTTGTTATTTTACCCTTGCCACTCACCTCCATATTAAAAAACAGCACAATAAATACGACAAGACCCACAGATTGCCAGCCCGACAAAATCAATTTTAATGTTCTCATATTATCACTTTTTATTTTCTATAATTTTCTGTTCCATAGTAGTGTTTGCAAATGTATCGATTCGGTTTTATCATATATGTACAATCATGATACAGGCATCTATATACAGGTTACATTTATCACAGACATGTAACATGATTCTTTTCTGATGTAACAAAAAGCCCCAAAACAGAAAAATGGTAAGATAAATAACTACATTACCTATTATTTCAGCACTTTTATTTCCCATCATATAAAATGCTGAATATCAAGAATTAGCAAATATTCATTTTCCTTTAAAGGAAAGCCCCCGTTGTACTAAATCCCGCATACGTAATAGCTAAAGTTTGCTATCTGTATGCGG
>DXOJ01000079.1 GCA_019412865.1 Bacteroides sp.
GCAGTCTCCCGTAGTTCTTTTTTATGTTTATATCATTTATAGTTCTCCCGGCTTTCCCAAGTAATAGGTAATAAGCCGTACTTCTCTCACAGAAAATGCCTTTGTCTTCGGATGAAAGTCAGTAGATAGTATCTCATTCATCAGCGGCTTGCATCTCCGCATCCACCTCCGGAGTTTATTGACTGAAGCACGAATCGTCAAATCAGGAAAATACATCTGGGCTAACTCTTGTTTATTATAACATTTCACTACAAAGTCTGAATGTTCCATCGTTTCTTTATTACTGTTTTCTATGCTATAAAGTTACAAATATTTCAACATATAAACAAAGAAAACTGATATTATTATCCAGTATAATGAGAGTAAAAAATATCAACGATCTTCACAGACGGTTGATATAGTGGGAAATTCACATCGGCTTTAACCTCCGATGTCAGGGCGTAGATCAGAAATGTACCGTCGTACGATTTCCAATCCACAATGTAGGAGAATCATGCCTTTACAGCATGAAGCTAGGGACCTACATTTTTTTCATCTCACATACGAAACACTCACGTGTTTATTACATCTCAACATTTTATTTTATATACAAACATCTAATTATTAACACAACTAGCTCTGTAAAAACTTCTATGAAATTCCAATAACACACTGATGTAATAATCATTAGAGTTATTCATTTTACAATGAATGTTTACACTCTTTACACATATTCCACATAAATAACAAGTTGCCTATGATATATCTTTTCCACATTCTACGTGGTTCTTTCAATAACCGATAACACCACTCCAGCGAGTTCCGCTGCCACCACATAGGAGCACGTTTTACTGTTCCGGCATAAAAAACAAAAACAGCACCAATCGTACCACAATGGCAATGAATCTGTAATTTGTTCCAATGAGTATATATCCATTTCTCTTGTTTTGGAGCAGTCATACCTATCCATAGCAAATCAGGGTTAGCTTTATTGATAGCAGTTATAATTGCATTATTTTCCTCTTCATTAAATTCTGATTTATAAGGAGGAGAATAAGTTTCTACTTCAATATTAGGAAAATCCCCTTTACTCCGTTGCTTTATCATTGATAATACCTTTTCACTACTACCCATAAAAAAACACTTTCCACCGCTATGGTTTAGTTTTTCCATCTCAAACATGAATAAATCCCAACCAGTAATGCGTTCTTTCGGCTTAGATTTCGCATTTAACCAACGACAAGCTTTGACAATACTTGCACCATCTGGAATTAATACATCACCTTGTCGCAAGGCTTTGGCAAAGAGCAAGTCTTGCTGTGCGGTGTTATAAGAATGAGCATTGATAGTATTAATCAGCAGTTTACCAGATGGCAAAAAGGTTAACCCTTGACGGTTTTCTACCAAAGGTAAGTTTT
>DXOJ01000790.1 GCA_019412865.1 Bacteroides sp.
GTATATAATAGGAAAGATGAATAAACATGAACGTAAATAGAAGAATGAAGAAAAGAATTTTGCTTTTGTTGTTGGTGATACCGGCATTGGTAAAAGCGCAAGATGTGATGACAGAAACCCGCCAGGAACTGATGTCTCCTGATGGAGCTTACCGCTTTACCTTCTATCAGCGTGCGGTGGGAGAGGATAATGCACAAATGTATTATATCTTGACTTATAAGAACCGTCCGGTGATTGAAGAAAGTAAATTAGGAGTTCTGATTGAGAATCAACTGTTTGAGTCGGCGTTGGGCGTTCCGAACGATACTTGTCATTTTTGGTGTGAAAATCTGAAATTGACAGGGACTGAACAACGAAAGGCGGATGCAACATGGAAGCCTGTATATGGCGAACGTGCGGAAGTACGTGACTGCTACAATGAGATGACTTTGAAATTCAAGAAGGGAGAAGGGGATGGCAACCGAGACGGTGGCTATGATAAGCGTAAGAATTACTTTATGAACATTATCGTTCGTGCCTATAATGAAGGAGTTGCTTTCCGCTATCATTTTCCGGAAACGACAAACGGACTTTTCTTGCATATCATCGGTGAGCAGACCAGCTTCACAATGCCTGAAGGAACGATGGCATATTACGAGCGTTGGGCACAAGGACCTTGCGTACTTCGTCCGTTGGAAGGATGGGGCAAAGAGGAGAGTGAGCGTCCTTTGACTTTGAAACTGCCTGACGGATTATCCGTAGCCCTGTTGGAAGCAGAAATGGTGGATTATGCCCGTGGTAAATTCCGTTTATCGGCAGATAAACCTTCCACTTTGGAGACAAGTTTGTATAGTAGCGTCGATATTATTTCTCCTTACAGTACTCCGTGGCGTGTAATCATGGTTGGCGAACGTCCGGTCGATTTAATTAATAATAATGATATTGTCTTGAATCTGAATCCGGCTTGCAAACTGGCTGATACTTCTTGGATTAGACCGGGAAAAGTATTCCGTTCGGGAGACCTGAAACAGGAAAGAGTAAAAGCTGCCATCGACTTTGCAGCAGAGCGGGGCATTCAGTATGTGCATATGGATGCCGGCTGGTACGGACCGGAAATGAAAATGAGTTCGGATGCTACTACTGTTTCTCCTGATAAAGACCTTGATATACCTGCTTTATGTAAATATGCCGGATCGAAAGGAATCGGACTTATGGTGTATGTCAATCAGCGTGCATTAGTGCAGCAGTTGGATACCCTGTTGCCTTTGTATAAGAAATGGGGATTGAAAGGTATCAAGTTCGGTTTTGTACAGATTGGTAATCAGCGTTGGAGTACTTGGCTGCATGATGCAGTCCGTAAATGTGGAGAATACGGTCTGATGGTAGATATTCATGACGAATATCGTCCGACAGGATTCAGTCGTACTTATCCTAACCTGATGACGCAGGAGGGTATTCGTGGTAATGAAGAAATGCCGGATGCCACACACAATACGACTCTTCCTTTCACCCGCTATCTGGCAGGTGCAGGAGATTATACGCTTTGTTATTTCAATAACCGGGTGAAGAATACGAAAGCACATCAGTTGGCTATGGCAGCAGTGTATTACAGTCCTTTGCAATTTATGTTTTGGTATGACAGACCGGAATTCTACCAAGGAGAAGAAGAACTGGAATTTTGGAAAGCCATTCCGAGTGTATGGGATGACAGCCGTGCGTTAGATGGAGAAATTGGTGAATATATCGTTCAGGCACGTCGTTCGGGGAATGACTGGTTTGTAGGAGCAATGACAAATACGGAAGCCCGCACAATTACATTGACTACGGATTTTCTGGAACCGGGAAAGAAGTATATGCTTCACTTGTACGAAGATGATGACAAGCTGAATACACGAACGAAAGTACGTACTACTCATAAGAAGATAAAAGCCGGAGATAAGCTTGTTTTGAAGCTAAAAGCAAGTGGCGGAGCTGCATTGCATTTCACTCCACTGGAAAAATAAATTAGTTGTTTATAGATAAATGCAACTATAATAAATGCAATTATAAGAAGCATTATGAAGAAATATTTTCTTGTTGTTTTGTTATCTCTATTCATGCAGACTACCCGAGTTGCAGCAGCTCCCTGGCAGTGGTCCGTAGAAATAAAAGAGCTGATTTCAGAAGAGACAAACGCCCATCCTTCTGCCTATCTATGGATACCGGAAAACTGCAAACAAGTCCGTGCCGTCATCATTGGGCAACATAATATGACCGAAGAGACAATTTTCGAGCATCCTGAATTTCGGAAGAATATGGGTAAACTGGGAATTGCAGAGATATGGATCACTCCCGGAATAGACCAACGCTGGGATGTGACAAAAGGTACCCAGCAAATCTTTGAAACAATGATGAAGAACTTGTCTGAAGTAAGCGGATATACAGAACTGGAGTTTGCCCCGGTCATCCCCATCGGACACTCGGCAATGGCTACTTATCCGTGGAACTTTGCCGCCTGGAATCCCGAACGTACATTGGCTGTACTCTCTATTCACGGTGATTCTCCCAGAACTCATTTGACAGGTTACGGGCGTGCGAATTTGGATTGGGGAACCCGTACGATTGAAGGTATCCCTTCATTAATGGTAATGGGAGAGGACGAATGGTGGGAAGACCGGTTGATAACCTCTTTCGATTATCGTCGTGAATATCCGAATGCTCCCCTTTCATTTCTTGCTGATGCAGGACATGGACATTTTGACATATCCGATGAATTGATTGATTATCTTTCTCTTTTTCTGAAAAAGGCAGTGGAATACCGGTTGCCGAAACATTCGTCATCGGATATTCCGGTTCAGTTAATTCCGGTAGAAGCAAAGAATGGCTGGCTGGCAGACCGTTGGCGAAAGAATGAAAAGCCTACAGCCGAAGCCGCTTCCTATGATAAGTATGAAGGAGACAAGCACCATGCATTTTGGTATTTTGATAAGGAAATGGCAGATGCCACAGAAAAATATTACGCTAATGAGCGTGGAAAGACAGAACAGTATGTCGGCTTTGAGCAAAAAGGAAAACTGATAACTTTCAATCCGAAATCCCATGTACGTATGTCTCCTTCTTTTCAACCCGAAGCGGACGGAGTCACTTTCTACTTGAAAGCAGTGTACACCGATACGTTAAGGAACGAATATTCAAAAGAACACAGTACACGTCCCATTCGAATGTCGAGAATTTGCGGTCCGGTGGAAGTGGTGAATGATACAACTTTTACTGTTCGTTTCTATCGGATGGGATTGGATAATCCAAAACGTACAGGAGGCATCTGTCTGATGGCTTCCGTAAAACAGGATCATAAATACCGGAGTGCCGTTCAGCAGGTAGAGATTCGTATTCCTTACCGGAATAAGGAAGGGATACCCCAACGTATAATTTTCCCGAAACTATCCGATGTAAAGGCTTCAGTGAAGGAAATAAGTTTAAAAGGAACTGCTGACTCCGGCCTTCCGGTTTACTATTATGTAAAAGAAGGGCCGGCAGAGATAAAGAGGGATAAACTGGTATTGACTAAAATTCCCCCGCGTGCAAAATTTCCGGTAAAGGTGACAGTGGTAGCCTGGCAATATGGGCGTAGCGGAGAACCTAAAGTGCAGACTGCTGAAGCAGTAGAGCAGAGCTTTTATATTACCGCCCGTTAGTTTGACAAAGAGATTGTTCAAGGAATCAGAGTACTAATTCCTTGAACAATCTTTCCAAAGTCTTATCTAAATCAGTAGAAAGTCCCGGATGTGGGCGAGATACTTGTATGCAGGAACTTTTTACTGCAGTCAGCCAACGAAATCTGTCAGGAATATCCATATTGGCTATGGCTCCTCCTTCTTTATTTCCCATGCATATCTTGTCAAAGACCTGTAACCCTTCTTTCAGGCAATTCATATCCAGTTCGGAAGAAAATAGTTTTAGTTTGTTCTCATCTATCGTATAGAGGGATTTCAGGTATTTGGCTTGTTTGGAAAACAACACAATCCCCATATTGATAAACTCCTCCCGTTCTACTTTAGGAACGAAACGGATGACTGCGTATTCATATAAGTGCCTTTCTTGCATTTTGCGCTTCATTTACAAATGTTTCGGAATGCTTCATCCTTTCTTCTAAGAATCGAATATAAATGTCTCTCAAATTCTGTGGAGTTTCTGTGCCCTCTGTCCAGTTCAACCAGTCGTCGGGAATAGCATTGACTATCTCACGGATTTTATCCGAAGTCAATATCTGTCTGAATTCGATATCTACCTCTTCCAGTTTATCGGCAAACGGTAATAATACATGGTCTTTTATCTGTACAAAAGGAACCAGTGCCTGTTTTTGCCAGTTAGTCCAGGAATGGTGGAAATAAAGGGACGCCCCATGATCTATCAACCATAGTTCTTTGTGCCATATCAACATATTGGTGTTTTTAATGGTACGGTCTACGTTAGTCAGCAAGGCATCCAGCCATACTACTTGCGAAGCGGTTTTTCCATCTACTTGATGTACTATCGGATCAAAAGTCAGTGAACCGGAAAGGAAATGCAATCCCATATTCAGTCCGCGACTCCATTGAAGTAAATCCTGTATCTCTTCGTCTGCTTCCGTTCGTCCGAAGGCCTCGTCCAGATTCAGAAAAACTATTTCGGGGACTCTGAAACCTAGTGCACGGGCTATCTCCCCACCAATCAGTTCGGCAATCAGTGCTTTTGTTCCGTGTCCTGCCCCTCTGAATTAGACTACATATTTAAATTCATCGTCAGCTTCGGCTAAAGCAGGCAATGAGCCTCCCTCACGCAGAGGAAGAATATATCTTGTAACATTTGCCGTACGTAAATCCATGTAGCTCCTTTCTTTGATTTGGGGAATAAAGATAGGATGTTTCAGATGAATTTTATAAGAAAGTGGGCTTTAAATTAAAGAATTGTAGCTTAATTAAATATTTTTGTGGCTTTGAGTGTTTAAGGCACCTTGTTCGTATCTTATAGATAAAAGATAGAAATAATATGAATAAGAAAGTTTTAGTTACGGTAATCTTGTTTGGTTCATTGACAGTATCGGGTATAATGTCAGCTCAATCTGTATATCCCGGACAACATCAGGGAAAGTTGAAAAAGGAAACAGTGGCTCCCCTTCAGGCGGAAAGTTTTGATTTGAAAGATGTTCGCCTGTTGCCAAGTCGTTTCCGTGATAATATGCTTCGGGATTCTGCTTGGATGACGTCAATAGATGTGAATCGTCTGCTACATAGCTTCCGTACCAATGCCGGTGTATTTGCCGGACGTGAGGGCGGATATATGACAGTGAAGAAACTGGGTGGTTGGGAATCCTTGGACTGTGAGCTTCGCGGACATACTACCGGACACATGCTCTCGGCACTTGGTTTGATGTACGCAGCTACCGGCAGTGAGATATTCAAACTGAAAGGCGATAGCTTGATTAACGGATTGGAAGAAGTGCAGAATGCACTGAAAAACGGATATTTGAGTGCCTGGCCCGAGGAACTGATAAACCGGAATATTCAGGGAAAAGGTGTATGGGCTCCCTGGTATACTCTGCACAAACTTTTCTCCGGGCTGATAGATCAATATCTGTATGCGGATAATAAGAAAGCATTGACTATCGTCACCCGAATGGGGGATTGGGCATACAATAAATTGAAACCCCTTAGTGAAGAAACACGTAAGCTTATGATCCGCAATGAATTTGGTGGTATCAATGAGTCATTCTATAATTTATACTCAATAACGGGAGATGAACGTTATCGTTGGCTGGCGGAATATTTCTACCACAATGACGTAATCGACCCATTGAAAGAACTTCGTGATGACTTGGGAACGAAGCATACCAATACTTTCATCCCGAAAGTGATAGCCGAAGCCCGCAACTACGAGTTAACCCGCAACGAGACAAGCAGGAAACTATCGGAATTCTTCTGGCACACCATGATTGACCATCATACTTTTGCTCCGGGATGTAGCAGTGACAAAGAACACTACTTTGATCCGAGGAAGTTATCCCAACATCTGACCGGCTATACCGGAGAAACTTGTTGTACCTATAATATGCTCAAACTTAGCCGCCATCTTTTCTGCTGGACGGGCGATTCATCTATTGCGGATTATTACGAAAGGGCATTGTATAATCACATCTTGGGACAACAAGACCCTGAAACAGGTATGGTAGCTTATTTTCTGCCTTTGCTTTCCGGGTCTCATAAACTGTATAGCACAAAAGAGAACTCTTTTTGGTGTTGTGTCGGTAGCGGATTTGAGAATCATGCAAAGTTTGGAGAAGCCATCTACTACCATAACAATCAGGGAATATATGTAAATCTATTTATCCCTTCACAGGTAACCTGGAAAGAAAAAGGACTGACAATCCGTCAGGAAACGGAATTCCCACAGGAAGAAACAACACGTTTTACTCTTCAGGCAGAAAATCCTGTCCGCACGACTATTTATCTGCGCTATCCTTCGTGGAGCAAGGATGTAAAAGTTTCGGTGAATGGTAAGAAAATATCTGTAAAACAGAAATCTGGTTCTTATATTGCCATTACCCGTGAATGGAAAGATGGCGATCAAATCTCGGCTACTTATCCGATGCAAATCAAACTGGAAACTACTCCGGATAACCCGGATAAGGCAGCCCTGTTATATGGCCCGTTGGTATTGGCGGGAGAACGGGGAACTGAAGGTATGCAAGCCCCTGCTCCTTTCTCAAATCCTGCTCTTTATAATGATTATTATACCTGTAATTTTCATGTCCCAGCACATTTGCGTACCTCTTTGAAACTAGATAAGAAACACCCTGAACGTGCTTTGCAACGTGTAGGAAGTGATTTGAAGTTTACGACAGAACAAGGAGATGTGATTCGTCCGCTATACGATTTGCATCGCCAGCGCTATGTCGTATATTGGGATTTACAATCAGAAGAATAGATAGTAAACAACGAAATGAATAATCGTTTATTAATTGCCGCTTTTGTAAGTATCTGCTTTTTGTCCGGTTCTTGCAAAATATCATCCGGTCAGGGAAGTCGGTATGACTTCTCTTCTTTGGATTCTGTTATCCAAGGATGGGTAGACAAGGGATATTACCCCGGAGCATCCATTTGTGTAGTGAAGAATGATACCGTCATTTTTCAGAAGAACTATCGGGATTATACACCCGATACAAAAGTATATGTCGCTTCTGCCGGAAAATGGGTAGCGGCTGCTGTCATAGGCGCGGTGGTAGACCGTACTGATTTGGGATGGGATGATCCGGTAGAAAAATGGTTGCCGGAATTTAAAGACGATGCTAAAGGTAAGATTCTTCTCCGGCAATTATTATCCCATACATCAGGAGTACGTCCATATCTTCCCGAGCCCCGTGTAGATAACTATAATCATTTGGATTCGGCAGTCACTGAAATTCTCCCTTTGGATACAGTCTTTACTCCCGGCACTCGTTTTGAATATGGTGGACTTGCCATGCAAATTGCCGGAAGAATGGCAGAAGTGGCGATGGGAGAGGAGTTTGAGACTCTTTTTCAAGAACTGCTGGCGCAACCTTTGGAAATGAAAAACTCTCATTTTACCCCAATCAACACGGACGGCGGACATGCACCCATGTTAGGGGGCGGACTGTGTACTACAATGAATGATTATCTTCACTTCCTGTCCATGATTTATCACGATGGAATGTATAATGGCAAGCAAATTATATCAGCAGAAACTGTGAAAGAAATGCAGGCCGACCAAGTGAAAGGCGCCATAATCCCTTCGAATAACTCGGATAATTATGTAGCGAAAGGACTGGGACAATCCCACAATGGAATCTACGGATTAGGAGAATGGCGTGAATTAATAGATAAAAAGACAGGTGAAGCTTATCAGATTAGTTCACCGGGATGGGCCGGTGCTTATCCGTGGATAAATAAACACGATAAAGTTTACGGATTCTTCATCTCCCATGTAGCAGGTTCTTCTGCTAAAGAAGACGGTTTTTCTTCTTTCTTTGGCAGCCCTGTCATTTCACGGACCGTTTCAGAAATACTGAAAGGTAAGCCATTGGTTGTCAAACAAGGACGTATCAATGTAGGAAACGGCTCTCTATACTATGAGGAAGCCGGTCAGGGTGAACCGATCATCTTTGTACACGGTCATTCGCTTGACCATCGTATGTGGGATGAGCAATTTTTAGTGTTTGCGAAAAAGTATCATGTCATTCGCTATGATTTAAGAGGATACGGCATTTCTTCTTCCCAAACAGAAGATTATCAATTTATGCATGTTGAAGATCTGGTTACTTTGATGGACTCTTTGCACATCAAGAAAGCGCATATCGTCGGACTTTCTTTGGGGGGATTTATCACTGCTGATATGTTGGCGTATTTCCCAGACCGGATGTTATCGGCTTTTTTAGCCAGTGGAAACATCCGAAAGTCCAAAGGTCCTAGTGAACCGATGACTAAAGAGGAAGCAAAGGTACGTGATGACGAAATAGCTGCCCTGAAAAAGAAAGGAGTGGAAGTGATGAAGAAAGAGTGGTTTGAAGGATTAATGAAATCCGGTGGTAGCCAGCGTGAACGGATGCGTGTGCCTTTGTGGCAGATGATTGACGAATGGGATGCGTGGCAACCGCTACACAAAGAAGTACGGGTAGTAGCAGGGCTGGATGCTATTGAAGAATTGAAGAAGAGTCACCCTGCTGTACCTGCCTTAATTGTAGAAGGTCATTCTTCTGATAACAAATTTTCAAAAAATCCTCCCATATTGGAATATCTACCTAATGGAAAGCTGAAAATCATAGAGGATTGCGGGCACATGATGAATATGGAGCGACCGGAGGAATTCAATGCAGCTTTAGAAGAATTTTTAATCAATATTGAACAGTAAAATGAAAAAGCAATAAATATCATGAAACAAATAGTTCTATGCCTGATCGGAATATTATTAGCATCGTTTGTATCTGCACAAAAGATAAATCATCCTTCACTTTTGTATACCCCTCAACGCATTCAGCAGGTAAAACAACGTATGCAGAATGAACCGAAATTGCGGGAAGCCTGGGAGGATATTCAGAAAACCGCCGATGAAGCCTTACAAAAGAAAGATTTCAATCGGTTGGATTATTTGTCGTTGGCCTATTTGATGACGGATAATAAAGAGTATGCAAATATAATCAAAGAGATTCTTTTGAAAGCTGTGGAAGCCGAATCCTGGGGAGATATGGAAATGATGGCACGTATTCCAGTCTGGCGTTCGCAACTGGGCATGGCACATAAGAGCTTCCTTTCTGCCATAGGATATGATGCGGCTTATAACATAATGTCTTCTTCGGAAAGAAAAAAGATTGCCGAAGGCTTGAAACGATTGGCTGTAGAGCCTGCCTTGGGCGACTGGCTGTTGGAACCTGCCCGAATCCATTCTTTGAACTCTATGGGACACAACTGGTGGACTTCCTGCGTATGCCAGGGTGGAATATTAGCATTAAGCCTACAGAATGAACTTCCCGAAGTAAAAGATTGGGTGGAGCAACTTCATGAATCACTACCCGAATGGTTTGACTTTGCAGGCGATGCCTTGCAGCAGAAAGCAAAGAGCTTTGATGAGGCCGGAGGAATGTATGAAAGTCTCAATTATGCAAATTTTGGTATTCAGGAAGCTCTTTTGTTTCGGATCGCCTGGATAAACACTCATCCGGGACAAAATCCCGGTGATATACCCCAATTAGCAAAACTTCCGAACTACTTTTCTCAAGTATGCTATCCCCGTACAGGTGTGCTGCATAGTTTGAATTTTGGTGATAGTCATAAGAACGTATCAGCAGAATCCAGTATGATGTTATTGTATGCATTGGGACTGAAAGACCCGACTATTCTGTGGTATATAGCCCAAGTAGAGCAAGGACAGCATCGTGATGGATTTTTCCTGAATCGTCCGATGGGCTTTCTCTATACCCCTGATTTGAGTAAAGCTCCCATAACTCCCGATTTGAAAACCTCACAGCTATTCTCGGATTTCGGTTGGGCCACCATGCGTACTTCTTGGGAGAAGGATGCTACGATGCTTGCTGTGAAAAGCGGTCATACGTGGAATCATTCCCATGCGGATGCCAACTCCTTTATTGTTTTTCATAAAGGCGTTGATATTATCAAGGATGGAGGAAACTGCTGGTATCCCAATCCTGCCTATCGCAACTATTTTTTTCAAAGCCAGGCACATAATGTAGTCCTGTTCAACGGGGAGGGACAACCTCGTGAACAACAGTATAGCGGCTCTACTTTGCGAGGAAATCTTTATCATCTCTTGGATGCGGGCAATGTGAAATATGTTTTGGCCAATGGAACAGGTCCTGTCTCTAATAATTTCAGCCGTAACTTCCGTCATTTCCTGTGGATGGATAATGTGATTTATATGATCGATGATTTGAAGACACATAAGGTAGGACAGTTCGAATGGTTATGGCATACCAATGGAACTTATAAGAAATCGGGCATTGACGTGAATGTGACAAACGGAAATTCTTCAGTAGTCATCCGTCCTTTATATCCCCGCATGCTGGCTAAGTCCGATTTTGTGCACGACTATCCCGAAGATTTATATTGGGAAGAAATAGAAGCTCCTACGGAAGATTTGAAAGGAACCGAAAAATATTATTCATTCCATTTACCAGCCGAGGTGAACCGTGTGAAAGGACTGACAGCTATTATTCTGAAAGACGCTCCCGATGAAAAAGACCTGCCTCAAATGGAAAGACGTGAAGGGCAGGACTGGATAGGGCTTCGTATCCGTCATAAAGGTAAAATTACCGATTTATATATCAACCAACTGGCGGACGGAAGATTAATGCACAGTAATTCATGGATTATGCCCGACGGCTGGATGACAGATGCTTATATGTTTGCAGTTTCTTACCCAGAAGGTACTGAAGCAAAGAACGCTAAGGACTTCTTTATTGCTTATGGAAGTGCATTGAGACGGGGTAATGAAACTTACTTTTCATCATTGGCTAAGCTGTTCGTTATTCAGAAAGCAGAAGATAAGAAACTTGATCTTTGGATAAACGGACAGCCGAAGATAAATACCACCTTTAGAAGCACAAAGAAGCCTGTGTCTGTAGAAGTGAATGATAAGAAAATCCCGGTAGTTTATCAGAAATCGCAGGTGAAGGTGAAATTATAAATTCTACAATATCGTTCTTGTATATATGCTGTTATCTTTTTCTAAGGTAGTAAATTCTTTATTTTTGTTACTCAAATATTTTTCAAATAACATTGAGTAAATAATTTAATCCCTTCGTATTTGTCTATGTGCATATAGAGAATACGAAGGGATGACTTTTTTAATTATAAGTACTTCCTTTTG
>DXOJ01000791.1 GCA_019412865.1 Bacteroides sp.
GCATTAAACAGATGATTATGAAGAATAAATATATCTTTTTGCTCTTTTTATCAGTATTTGGTGTGTTTGTCTTTTCTCCTTTGGAGGCTGTTGCCAAAAAAAAGAAAAAAGGGAAAATAGAGCAGGTTAAACCCAAAAGCGCATACGAAAAACTGTTGAAGGATAAACCGAATAGCGTCGAAACTAAAGGACTGATGAATCTTTATTGGGTAGACAATAAAGTATATATGGAAATACCCAGAGATGTGTTGGGTAAACGTTTGCTGATGGGAGGTGTAGTCGATAAACTAAGTAACCCGCAGGAATCATCTGTTGGCTTTTGCCCTGTTGCACCTTTACAAGTGAAATTCTGCCGGTCCGATTCTTTGGTTAGGTTATATCAGGTAGCGGACCGTCCGGTGACAGAACAAGATTCCCGTATCGGAGATGCGCTGAAAAAAAGTTTCAGTGATGTCATTTTAAATCAGTTTTCTATAAAGGCTTATTCTCCGGACAGCGCTTTGGTGATTGACGTTACATCTTATGTTTTTCAGGATGATAAATACATGAATCCGATTGATCCGAAAGCATACAATACGATGGGGGGCTGGGTGAAGCGTAAAGCCTCTTTCAAACAGAAACAATCAATGATATCCGGAATAGCTTCTTATCCAGATAATGTATCTATTTCATGCTATATGAGCTATGAATTAGCGATGTCATTATTCGGTATTTTTCCGATAGCAGAAAATATTCCCTTCAGCGCAGTTGTGAAGCGTACTTTTATGTTATTACCGGAAGATGGGGATTATTGTCCTCGTTTGGCTGATCCTCGTATCGGAACTTTATGGAGCGGCAAGGTGAATTTTTCGGATAAGGAGCAAGGCAGCAACATACAGTATTGGGTGAATCGCTGGAACCTGGCTGTTGATAAACCTGTTGTTTTCTATGTGGATACGCTGTTGCCTGAAAAATGGCAGAAGTGTGTGTATCGTAGCGCTGAGATATGGAACAAAAGCTTTCAGAAAATAGGTTTTTCTAATGCGTTAGATGTGAAACCTTACCCTAAAGATATAGGATTTGATGCCAACAGTATTACTAAGTCTTGTATCCGGTATGTCGTTTCACCTTCCGGTCAGATTACGGATAATTGTTGGAGTGATCCGTTGACAGGGGAAATAATAAGTGCCAATATTTATATCCCTCATAATTTAGCTTCGAAAATTCAGTTGAATTATTTCTTGCAGACAGCTTCCTTTAACGAGAAAGCCCGCACATTGATGCCGGATGAAGATTTGGTGGAAGAAGCATTGACTTCGTTGTTGTTGAGGCATTGGGGGCATTGTTTGGGGTTGACGGATAATATGGCAGGATCTATTGCTTATCCGGTTGATTCGCTCCAATCGAAAGAGTTTGTAAAACAACATGGGTTGTCTGCGTCAGTCATGGATAAGTTGCCGATGAACTATTTACTTTCGGTTGATAATTATAGTACTGATATACCTTTGACGCAACAAGTACTGGGAGAATATGACCATTGGGCGATTCGTTATCTTTATCAGCCAATGAATAAGAAAACACCGCAAGAAGAATTGCCGGATCTGCGGAAACTGGTTTCTGAACGGAATCAGAACCCATTATTGCTTTTTAAACGTCCGCAGAGCAGGAAAGCTTATTATGATCCTCGCGGAATGGAGATGGATTTGGGAAATGATGCTATTCGTGCGGCAACCATTGCTTTTGAGAATTTGGGTAAAGTAGTGGCGAATGCAAACCAATGGTTAGACAAGGAAGATTTCAACTATGAAAAACGAGCCTCACTATATGGAGAAATTATCAATCAGGCGGATGAATACGTGAAGCATGTATTGCAGCAAGTTGGTGGAATCTATTTGAATGACAGTTATCAAGGGGATAGTTACCCTTCTTATCAACCGGTATCCAAAGAGTTGCAACGTCGTTCGTACCAGTGGATGATGGAAGCTATCAGTCAAATGAACTGGTTGGACAATCGGGAACTGTTGAATCATTGTGCGCTGACAGGTAGCGCTGCTGACTATTCACAGAAGTTTTTCGCCAATTTGCTATTAATACAGCTCAATAACCTTTGGCTTAGCGAAAGCAAATCGAGTGACCCTTATACGCAACAGCAGGCTGTTGAAGATTTGAAGAATCATCTTTTCAAGGAAACAAGGGCAGGAAAGGAGCCTGACGACTGGAAACGTTTCTTACAGGGACAATTGCTGAGTTTTGTCATTTCTTGGTCGAATGTAAATGTGCCGAAAGGGAAAGATGAGACAGCTAATGCTTCTTCTAAACTGACTATTCAGACTGTCTGTCCTTACCGGGGTATGACGGCTATTGAGAGCATTCCTTATTCTTCTGCTCCTGAACGGGCTCCATTCTGGTATGGCTGTCTGTTGGATTTGAAAAGTGAGTTTACGAGAGCGAAATCAGTAGCACCTAACCGGGAAATGCAAGAGGAGTATGATTACCGATTGTTTACGATTGAGAAGGCACTGCGGAAATATATATAATCTATAAAATGATTAGATATAAAAAAGCCAATTAATTCGTGATAAGATGAATTAATTGGCTTATATTTTTAATGAAGTTTTTCTTCTGTTTTGTTTATTCTACTACCCTTGTGAATGCGTAGGTTATACCAAAGAAACTCGCATCGAAATAATGACCGTACTCTTCAAACGTTGAGCTGAAGAAATCAGTTGGTATAAAATCGTGAAAGTAAATGATGATATTATTATCATCTATCTTATCCAATCCTATAAATGCATTTCCAAGCTCTGTTTTTCTCTTTGAGAAACAACGATTCACTTGCGAGGTGATGAAATAAGGAGCGTCATATTCTTCGTCAGCTATCCAGTTATAGATGCCTTTCTCTATATGGTCGAAAACAACAGTGTGTCCTTGAGGATTGCAAAAGAAGTTCTTTAAATCTCCCGTCAGGTATGGGATTATTTTATCTGTACCATCTTCTTGATGTACAAATTCCAGGTAGTCATTAGCTCCATTGTTTTCCGGCAGACTATTTACCCAGTCTTCGTCAGGCATACCAATATATACATAGTTGTCTTTATCTTTAATCTCTACAGGTTTCCATTTGCCCAGCATGTCAGTAAACTTTAACTGATCCAGTTTTATATTATAGGATACAAATGAGCCCGGATAGTAGAGTTCGGAGTTGTCAACTGGTGTACCTAGTTTAAGGATAGCGTTTTTTCCTGTATAATCTTCTGCTCCTTCTTTTATTTTTATCTTAAAACGTGTGTAGTAAGAACCTTTTGGAATGGTGACGGAAGTTATTCCGTTTTCAAGTTCAAAATCTTCGTTCAATATGGCTGTACTGGACGGGTCTATTTCTATCGGCAACACGATGTCTGTTGTTGCCCTGAAACTGCTGCCGCTATTTTCTCCTTCCACTTCGATTCTAATGTCTATTTCACTTAACAGACGATAGATAACAGGCTTGAAAGTATACATAATGTGCTCTTTCACTTCAACGGGGATAATCGCTATTTTCTTGTCACCAAGCGTATATCCGGAAACCGGGTTGATGGAAAGGCGGATTTCACGGTTGGCAGTCAGGTTGTTTTTGGGAGTAATGGTTAAAGTGGCACTTGTTTCTCCGGCTTTTATCATGAACCCGTTAGCAGAAATTTCATAGTCTTCATCCAATATGGCAGTACCTTCAATGATGACAGGAATGCTTAAGTCTGTTTCAGGTGCTACAGAAGCTCTCAATTCCACTTCCAGGCTACCGTTAGAAGGTAATATGTATATGGAGCGACTAAAAGATAACTTTGCACCCGACGAGTCGTCATCACTGCAAGCTGCCGACACTATGATTAGTATAATCATTAGCAGGAAGGAGCCTGTTATTTTGATTTTTGTTTTCATTTTAATCCCTTTTTATTGGTTAATGGCATTGTTGTATTCATCCCATAATGCTTGTACTTCTTCACGGTCTTGTGCATTCAGGATATTTCCGGTGGGAAGTAAATAATCTTCTGATGTATTATCTACTTTTGGGGTCAGTTCTTCCGGTTTATCACATGAAACCAAGAAAGCGGAAGAACCTGTGAGAATGAAACATAGGATATATAGTATCT
>DXOJ01000792.1 GCA_019412865.1 Bacteroides sp.
AAGCACACATTTTAGACACAAATATTATCATTTTTCTTGTTTATATCAGCTAATAATAATACATTTGCATTTATTCAAACCAATATAATACAATTATGAATAAAATTACCATTTTTTCATTAACATTACTTTTCGCTCTAATTTTACCTTTATTTGCAAATGCACAGGTAACAGTGAAAGGTATTGTAACTGACGAAAGTGGGGTACCATTAGTAGGCGTATCCGTCCGCTATAAAGAGCTCCCCCAAGTCGGTGTTACCACAGATATTGATGGTAAGTTTTCCATCAAAGAGATGAAAGAAGGCAAGACACTTGTTTTTTCTTACATTGGCATGAAAAATGTAGAGCACTTATTGAAAGGAACAACACCTTTTATCAAAATTAAAATGGAATCTGCAACAAGTGAACTGGATCAAGTTGTCGTTACAGGTTATACCCAGACTACTTTTAAGAAAATGACTGGTTCTGTCGGAATTATCTCGGCCGACCAGTTAAAAGACCAAGCCCAACCAACGGTAGACGCCCTCATGCAAGGTAAAATAGCAGGGGTGGCTGTATCAGCCATATCCGGACAACCTGGTAGTACACAAAAAATACGAATCAGAGGTACCAATACAATCACCGGAGATGGTGAGCCACTATGGGTTATCGACGGAGTTCCCATGCAAAGTGGAAGCACCGATATGCCTACCAGTGCTGAAATAAAATCCGGTCAATTTGACGACTTGTTCATGAATGGTGTCGCCGGCATCAATCCCAGCGACATAGAAAGTATTACTATTTTGAAAGATGCTTCAGCCGCTGCTATTTATGGTTCGCGAGCAGCCGGTGGAGTAATTGTTGTCACCACCAAAAAAGGCAAATCAGGAAAAGCCCAAATAAACTATTCAGGCAATGTATCAGTCACTTTACCACCCCAACGAAACTACTCTCTGATGAATTCGCAAGAGAAGCTTGCCTATGAACAGGGATTATGGGATGAATTCTCTGCTCCGGGATTTGAAGCCGGAGCGAATGACTATCCAGTGGTAGGAGTAGTAGGCATCATTCGTGCTGGTAGGGGAAAGTTTGCCGGATGGAGCAAAGAACAACAAGATACGTATATCGAAGAACTAGGTAAAACAAATACCGATTGGTACGATGAACTGTTTCGCAACAGTGTTTCTACCACCCACAACTTGTCCATTAATGGTGGTGGAGACAAATACACCTATTATACTTCACTAGCATATACCCGCAACGCCGGTTTATTGAAAAATAATGATTACGACCGTTATAACCTGACAGCTAATCTATCAATGCACCCCAGCCAGAAAGTCAAGATTGACTTTGGGGCATCCATGTCTTATCAATATTCAAAGTCCCCGGCACTGAATAGTCTCGATCCTTTCCAATATGCTTATTTTGCCAATCCATACGAAAGTCCGTATAACGAAGACGGCAGTTACCGGGCAGATGAAACATATTATGCACTAGGAGAATATAACAATAAAAAGACTAGTTCCAAGATTATACCTGATTGTGGATTTAATGTACTTCGCGAAATGGACGAAACTTCTTCACGCACTAAGAATATAAAAACAATGGTTCGTGCAGGAATTGATTACAGCATTATCAACCATTTGCGTTTTGTGGGCCTGGCTTCATATACTTATTCCACCAACCGTCTAAAGGAAATATATGGTAAAAACACAAAAGCAGCATTAGACAACCGTCTTTCTATCGATAACAATACTAATAAGGAATATGCTTCTATCTTGCAACGCAATGTAGATAATGAGAGCTATATGGTCCGCGGGCATTTTGCTTATGATGATTCTTTCGGAGACCACTCTGTCTCCCTTATTGCCGGTGCCGAATTCCGCGGAAGTAAATCAGACGGTTTGTACAGCAAACGATATGGTTACGACGAAATCACCGGAAATGCCATAACCCCACTTCCTGATGACCCGACAGGAGTAGGCTACGAGAAACTAAAAGCCTATCTCGCCGCTATTGATGGCTCGAACGGAGAAACATGGAGTGAACAACGCTTTGTCTCTTTCTATGCATCTGCTGATTATTACTACAAAAACAAATATGTACTGAATGTCTCTTTCCGTACTGACGGTAGTTCTAATTTTGGTAGTGACAAACAATTTAATCCTAACTGGGCGGCCGGTGCAGCATGGAATGTTAGTGAAGAAGATTTCATGGCTCCGCTGAAACCTGCGCTGAACAGATTAACACTCCGTATAGCAACCGGATTTACAGGTAACATCAACCGCAGTGTCAGCCCGCAAATGATTATCAGTTACTACGATGACTACCGGAATATTTCCAACAATATTTATCATATAGGAAAAGTAGTTAGTCCACCGAATCCCAATCTACGTTGGGAAAAGACGCAAGACGTGAAAGTGGCTCTTGATTTCGGTATGTTTAACGACCGCTTGACAGGTATAGTGGAAGGATACTACCGGAAAAGTAAAGACATTGTAACAGGTGTGCAAGTACTAAGCAGCACAGGATTCACCCAACAAAAATACAATACTGCCAATATTGATAACAAAGGTATCGAAGCTACCCTGAATGGAACTCCTGTTAAAACAAAAGATTTCAATCTGTCTCTTTCTGCCAACATAGCTTATAACAAGAATAAAGTGACCAAATATAAAGCTTCCTACAGCAGCATGGGATATAATAACTTATGGGAAGGCTATCCTGTAGACGCCATCTATAGTGGGAGATACACCGGCATTGACCCCGAAACAGGATTATATACATACCAACTGCGTCCCGATGCTGAAATACACACAGCCACCGACTTGAATAAGCCCGATAATTACCGGTATTATCTAGGCACGAGTGAAGCTCCCGTAACCGGAGGATTTAATGTAACCGCCGAATATAAAGGTATTCGCCTTAGCGTAAACGGAACTTTTGCCACAGGAGCCAAAAATTTTGAATTCATCAAGTCGCCAACTTCAGCTAGCACCGTAAGCGGTAATGGGGTATTTAATTACACAGAACGCGAACAAGTCTTCCAAAATGATTTGTTCGCACACCATCTGAATGTTCCGAAAGTAGCAGCCGACCGTTGGACGCCCAATAATACAAATGGCACTTATCCGCGCGTATGGAATCCGTTCGGTGAGGTTTACGGATTTGGCTATTATAACCCTATGCACAAAGAAATCACGCATGGAGCTTTCCTTACCAACTTATCTTATGCCAGAATTAAGAGCATCATTTTAGGATATACGCTACCTAAGAAGTTAATAAGTAATTCGGCTCTCTCCAATGTAGATTTCTCTTTGTCACTGAACAACTTCTTCACATTCACCAGCTATTCAGGCATGGATCCTGAAACCCCCGGTGCTACTTATCCGATAAGCCGTTCTGTGATGTTTAGCGTAAATGTTGGATTTTAAATAACAATAAACGATGAAAAATAAACTATTCATATCTATCTATTGTGGTCTGATGATATTGTTGGCTTCCTGCAACAATTACTTAGACGTAAAGCCCAAAGGAAAGATAATTCCTGAAACAGCTGAAGATTTTTCGACCATTATCCATTATTGGTTGGATCAGATAGAAAAAGGAAGAGATGACGTTATCATTCCCAATCCAGAAGTAATGACAACTTTAGAGATGTTTGCCGATGACTTGAATGCAACGCTTGCCAGCAATTTCGGCTATACGAGCATTTATGTGGGAAGTGCCATTAACAAAAATCAGGCCACTTACAAAACACTCTACTCTGTTATCAAAGACTGTAATATGGTTATCGGCAACATGGATGATACGGAATCCGATTTAGCTAGAACCCTATTGGGAACAGCCTGGAGCATTCGTTCTATTTGCTATTATAACCTTATGCAGCGCTACTGTGAGCCATACCAGCCGGAGACGGCAAAAGAGACTCTCGGACTTCCACTTGTCGACGATTTTGATATGGAAGCAAAGCCTGCACGCGCCAATCTGAAAGAAACTGCTGAATTTATAGAAGAAGGATTCCGGAAAGCCCTCTCATATAATGTGTCTAATGAAGACTTTATCTTTACTTCATCCGTGACAAAAGCCTACTTCGCACGTTTCTTCTTTTGGACACAGAACTGGAGTAGTGCCATTACCTATGCCAAAGAAGTATTAGAAAAATACCCGATGCTGGAAGCTGACGAATATGTAGAAGCCATTAACCAGAAACAAGCAAAAGCACACAATGTCATTATCCGTTCATTCACCATGGATGATGATATAGGAACCATGAGTTACGCAACTGCACAAGCCGATATAAAATCAAGA
Organism: Bacteroides sp.; assembly: GCA_019412865.1. Lineage (GTDB taxonomy): Bacteria > Bacteroidota > Bacteroidia > Bacteroidales > Bacteroidaceae > Bacteroides. Next base: position 4,291 of record DXOJ01000792.1, read on the forward strand.
CCTGTCGACAGAAATTTGGTTGATTTATTTGCGGCCACCGACAATGACGTACGTCGCAAATGCAACTATGATTCCAAACGGATTGTCAATAAAATCATCACCACCAAGTTTCGTAGTGAAGAACTTTGCCTGATTATAGCCGAAGCCCACGCACATCTGAATCAGGAAACAGACGCACTAGGTTATCTTAACCAGCTTCGTTCCAAACGAATCACTCAGGATTATATAGCCTACACGATTGACAATCTCCCAGAAGTTTTCCAACAAAATATAAAAACCGACGCCACTGGGATCCCTTTGACAAAATTGATGTCAGCCATCCTCTGTGAACGCCGTAAAGAATTGTTTGTTGAAGGCGACCGCTGGTTTGAATTAAAACGCAACGGACGTCCGGAATTTTGGGTCGCTGCCAAAGGAAAGAAATTTATCACAGAAAAGTATCTGTATACTTTTCCTATTCCCAAAGCAGACATCAGATTATTTCCTGATTTGCTCATTCAAAATCCAGGCTACATAGAATC
>DXOJ01000793.1 GCA_019412865.1 Bacteroides sp.
GAGAAATTGATTATTAACGCTAATTCAAAATAACTAAAAATGTACTTATTATTCGTTATCTTAATGGTTATTGCAGCCTTGTTGATGTGTTTCATCGTGCTGATTCAGAATTCAAAAGGAGGCGGACTTGCTTCTGGTTTCTCTTCATCTAACGCCATCATGGGCGTGCGCAAGACTACAGACTTTCTGGAAAAAGCAACATGGGGCCTGGCCATCTTTATGGTTGTAATGAGCATTGCTACTGCTTATGTAGTTCCTCGTTCTGCAGTTGCTAAAGACGCAGTGTTGGAACAGGCACAGAAAGAACAACAGACTAACCCGTATAACTTACCCGCAGGTACGGCTGCACCGCAAACTGATGCTCCTGCTACCAATGCACCTGCAACGGAAACTCCGGCACCGGCTGAAACTCCTGCTCCTAAAGCAGAGTAATTTGCTCCGCCGTCAGGTAGGCTTTGGGATAAAACCATTTAAGGGAAGGTGCAGACGGATGCTGCATTTCTTTGATATTTAAGTGCGGATTACGCAGATTACACGGATTTTCAATGTTCCGAGTGGTCAGTGTAATCCGCACTTAACTTTTTCTTGTAAAAACAATCTCTTTGTGATAGAAACAAACGAGATTTAACTACCTTTGTGGGCTGTATAAGATTATTAACTACTTTTTGAATATAACAATGACAGAACATTTGAAACAGAAATTGAATGACTCCGCCGTACTCCGATGGAGTGTTCTAGCATTGGTCGCATTTACTATGCTATGCGGCTATTTCCTCACCGACGTAATGTCTCCTCTAAAACCCATGCTTGAGAAAGAACTACTATGGGATAGTCTTGATTATGGATTCTTCACAAGCGCTTACGGTTGGTTTAACGTATTCTTGTTGATGCTGATCTTCGGTGGTATCATTTTGGATAAGATGGGAGTTCGTTTCACCGGAATGGGAGCTTGTTTATTGATGGTGTTTGGTTGTGGATTGAAATACTATGCGATTTCTACTACTTTTCCGGAAGGTGCCATGCTCTTCGGATTCAAAACACAGGTGACTTTGGCTGCATTGGGATATGCTATTTTTGGTGTAGGTGTGGAGATTGCCGGTATCACTGTTTCCAAGATTATAGTGAAATGGTTCAAGGGCAAGGAAATGGCATTGGCTATGGGACTTGAAATGGCTACGGCACGTATCGGAACAACTCTGGCGATGGTGTTGACAGTTCCTTTGGCAGACTTCTTCGGATATACGGACGAGAGTGGTGCATTCCATACCAATATTCCTGCTCCTATTCTGTTTTGTCTGATTATGTTGTGTGTAGGTACCATCGCTTTCTTCCTTTATACTTTCTACGATAAGAAATTGGATGCTTCTTTGGATGCAGAAGGCTTGGAACCGGAAGAGCCGTTCCGCATGAAAGACATTGTGTATATCATCACAAATAAAGGATTCTGGTTGATTGCATTACTGTGTGTATTGTTCTACTCGGCCGTGTTCCCCTTTATCAAATATGCTGCCGACTTGATGGTGCAGAAATATAATGTGGATCCGAAACTGGCGGGAACGATTCCCGGATTATTGCCGATTGGTGCTATTATCCTGACTCCGTTGTTCGGTTCGTTATATGACCGTATCGGTAAGGGAGCCACATTGATGGTGATCGGATCATTGATGTTGATTTTTGTACATACCATGTTTGCCCTGCCTATATTGAATATATGGTGGTTTGCTACTATTATAATGATTATATTGGGATTTGCTTTCTCACTGGTGCCTTCGGCTATGTGGCCTTCTGTTCCGAAGATTATTCCGGAAAAACAGTTGGGTACTGCTTACGCTTTGATTTTCTGGGTACAGAACTGGGGATTGATGGGTGTTCCTTTGTTAATCGGATGGGTATTGAATACTTATTGTAAAGGTCCGGTGGTAGACGGTGCACAGACTTATGATTACACATTGCCGATGACTATTTTTGCTCTCTTTGGTGTACTTGCTCTGGTTGTTGCTTTGATGTTGAAAGCAGAGAACAAGAAGAAAGGATACGGTTTGGAAGAGGCAAATATCCAGAAGTAACAGTTGCTACAATTTGAAGTAACTGTTGTGATTCAAAGTAACGCTATAAATCCGAAAGTATAAGGTTCGGAAATAAAAGAGAATCAGTATTAATGCTTTGAAATAAGAAATAAGAACTATGGCTGCCAAAGAGAAAACCAACCTGTTAGAGGTTATTCCCTGTCGCAGTGAACATATTACAGCAGAAAGGGAAGGGGAGACGATTGTGCTCTCCTTTCCCCGTTTTAAATATCCGTGGATGCAACGCTTCCTTGTACCGGCAGGAATGTCGAAAGAACTTCATGTACGATTGGAAGAACACGGTACGGCTGTATGGGAACTGATAGATGGAAAACGTACTGTTCGTGAGATCATAGAAGAACTCGCAGAGCATTTTCAAAATGAAGCGGGATACGAGTCTCGTGTATCGGCTTATCTTTCTCAAATGCAGAAAGATGGATTTATAAAACTTTTCTTAATTAGATGATAGGTGATAGATAGTTGATAAATGATAGTTGATAGATGATAAATGATAGTTACTATGTGGCATAATAGCTGGTTATATGCGTAGTACAGCCCTCCTAAGGAGGTTTATTAAATATCTCGTTTAAAGACATGAAAAAAGTCAACTGATTCATTACGAATTAGTTGCCTTTTTAATATTTTGAGAATATCTTTAGTTACTTATATTTCTTATTTACTAAATATCCCTTATCATTTAGGAAACATCTCCCATCTATCATTTATCACCTATCATCTATCATCTATCATCATAAATTATCTAATTAAGGAAGATTGCCCAGAATATGACAGCAGTTGCTATGAGGGCTCCCATGATAATAAGCGTCCCCCAAACGAAATAATTACTGTCCTTTTCTTTCTTTTTCTCCGAGTCGTGGATGATACGTCCCATTTCCTCGGGAGTGGTGTTGGGCAGTGGATAAGGCTCGTTGGTGCGGTTTAAGTGCTTCAGTTTGTTGTTGGCACGTTCACGGCGTAGACGGGAAGCCTCCCGTCCTTCGCTAAGCCGGCGTATCATGTCGAGCATATGTCCTTCACCACCCATATTCTTTGTCTTTTAGAATTTTACTATTTACCTTCTTCTCTATCCACTTTTAACAATCCTCCCGTATTCGGATCAAAATAAACTTTGATTGTAGAATTCTTATTGAATAAGACAGGAGCCAGATATTCTATCACACCGAATTGAGTTATAGGAAGTTCGCCTTCGTAAAGTTTCTTTTTACCGTCGGTCAATGTAATCATTGCTTGTCCGGGCACGTTGTAGGCGATTCCATCCAAATCTTTCTTCTTTTTACCGTCTTCCTGTGGGATCTTGACAGATTTCAGGTCTTTCAAGCTGATATAAAACGGAGTTCCTGCCAGGTCATTATTAGCAACTACGCCTAGCTTCTTGGAGAAGCGGAAAGCAACTTCGTTGTTGAATTCCTTGTCCGGAGTAAGACGGACGGTGAATGTCTTCTCTTCCTTATCACGAGTGCCGGAGAACATTTGAGTCATGGCTTCTTCCTGTGCATTCAGATTATCGAGCATAATTTTAAGCTGTGCTCCGTCTGAAGGCATATTGTCAGCTTGTCCGCGCAATAAGGCATTCTTGCTTTCGCGGATGTTATAGATTTCTTTAGCTACCAGTTCAGCCATCTTCGCGGTAGAGCTGGCCATCAGGATTTCTTCGGTCAGGAATTCGCGGGGATTCGCTATTTTTGAGAGGACAGTGGGAGCAGGAGCTGTTTTCTTGTCTGAACTGCTTTTGCTGTAAGGCACATTGATGGTTTTCACGATGCCGTCCTCTGTCAGTTCCATAAGCGGTGCTACTGTTTTATCCTTCAATTTTACGAAGTAAGTAGTTTCGCTGTTAGGTACTCCTACGGATTTCACTTTCACACTAGCCAGTTCCCAATACTCTTCGGGTTCGGTGGAGACGTTGGCCAATCGCAAGTAACGATCAGCGTATTTGCTGAATTCTCCTGGAGTATAGTTGACTTTGTTGGCTTTTATTTCAAGCTCTATTTGGGTTTTGGGAAGGCTGTAGACTACTCCGTAATCTTTTCCCCGGGTAACTCCCGTCAGTACTTCGGTTTGTGCATAGGCGGACGTTGCCATCAGTAGTCCCGCTGCTATAATCAACTTTTTCATATTCGGTTCTTTTTAACTGGTTTTGAAAACAAAGTTAATGAAGTTATTGAAAAAACTGTAAGTTCTTAACTTTTATTCGCTTACAAGTCGCCATGCTGTCGGCAGACAGGTGATAATATCGCTTGCGATCATTCCGATCATTCCCTGCTTCTTTTGAGCGACATCGCCCGCCAATCCGTGAATGTAAGTGCCGATTTTAGCGGCTTCTTCGGTTGGATAACCTTGGGCGAGCAGTGCCAGGATTACTCCGGTCAATACGTCACCACTACCTCCGGTTGCCATTCCTGGATTCCCGGTCGGATTGAAGAAACATTTGCCTTCGGGGGTGATGATGGCGGAATAGGCTCCTTTTAAAACAATGTGGACATGAGCGGCATGAGCCAACTCGCAAGCCTTCATCAGACGTTCGTAGGAATCCTGACATTTGCCGGTCAGACGTTCCAGCTCCTTCGGATGCGGGGTGAGGATGGAGCCTTTCGGCAGATGTGTAAGTGCGTGGCGGTGGTTGGCAAGGATATTAAGTGCATCGGCGTCTACTACAACAGGGGCTTGGCAGTGTTCCAGTTGCTCCAGTAGGGCAGCTTCCGTTTCTTCATTTCGTCCCAGTCCCGGACCGATGCCGACTGCTTGATAATCATCTGTGTCGGTGGGTACGGCAAAACAGGTCTCGTTGGCGTCGGTTTCTACGATTGCTTCAGGTATGGAAGTCTGCAAGATGTCGTTGTTACACATTGGTGCATGAACGGTCAGCAGCCCTACTCCCGAACGGAGGCAGGCACGGGCGGCGAGAGCAGAAGCTCCTGCCATTCCTTTTGAACCGGCTATCAATAGTGCATGACCAAAGTTTCCCTTGTGGGCAAACTGTTTGCGTGGTTTGATGAGTGAACGGATCTCCTCTATTTCCAACATCTCGTAGTTTGTTTCCGTTTCTTCAATGCCGTCCTCGCTCAATTGGATATCCAGTAATTCCCATTCTCCTACAAATTCAGTGTTTTCTGCGAACAAAAAGGCGAGCTTCGGCAGTTGCAGACTGAAAGTAACGTCGGCACGGATAATATTGGTTTTTACGTTGAATGTGTTTTCTTCTCCCATTAATCCCGAAGGAATGTCGATGGCTACTACCATGGCAGGGGAAGAATTAATGTATTTCACTACGGCAGCGAATCCTCCGCTCAATGGTTTGTTCAGGCCGGAACCGAACAATCCATCAATAACCAGATGATCGGGTGTCAGGACAGGAGGGACGAATTGGGTACTAATTTCATGGAATGCCACTTCTTCCATCATTTCTACCAGTTCTTTGTTGGTCTGGCAGTCAGGTGAAAGTTCTCCCTTTGGGTTGAAGAGATATACTTCGAGCTTATACCCTTTTTCAGCCATCATGCGGGCTACGGCAAGGGCGTCTCCGCCATTATTTCCCGGTCCGGCAAAGATGGTGACCGGTGTTTCCGTATTCCATCTGTCTGTGATGGCTTTAGTTAATGCAGTTGCTGCACGTTCCATCAGGTCGATTGATGCAATAGGTTCGTTCTCAATGGTATAAGCGTCCAATTTCTTGATACTGCTGCTTGGAAATATTTTCATTGCGATGTTCTTTTAGTTTTCGGATTACAAATGTACATGATTCTTCTGACTTTTCCCGTTTGTTGTGGGAAGAAAACTTATTAATTATAAGGAGATGAGCTGCAGGGAATAGGGAAGTAAGTTGTCCGTGACCCATAGCAAAGTTCTTTTCTATAGGTTGCAAAGTTTTTGAGTATAGGAAGAAAACTATAATTGCAACTTTTGATTATATAAATGAAGCTTTCATTTATATAAACGCAAGCTTTGTTTTTATAAATGCAAGTTGCATTTATAGATTTTAGTTAGTGAAAGGGAACTTTTCAATGAGTCATTAGTAAGTTTATCATTGATAGAGAGTAACTTTGTTATGAATAGATTGGGAATGATCTGTAAATGTATCGGACATAGTCTGTTTGGTTTGGGGAAAAATCTGCTTTTGAACAATTTAAGTGTTTGATTATTTGCGGTTTCCAATAAAAATACTATCTTTGGGGTAGGTGATGTGTATTGCATCATTTTCCTATGCTCACAATGAATAAGATTATAAATAATAG